>CAYGFJ010000143.1:0-4606 GCA_964349115.1 uncultured Francisellaceae bacterium | reverse complement strand
ACCCAATTATAAGCCTTCGTATTTAAAAATAACAAAGCAAGCCCTACAAAAAAGAATAAGGCATTTGAACGCACTTCCTGATGCAAGACCGTGAATAAAGCACCCAGCGCAATCACCAGCAAAAGCGAAAATGTGAAGGTCACTGCAAATAAGGAATGCACATGCATAAAAGATAAAAGCGGCCCTATCATCACAGCATAATTACCATATTGTTCTGGAAAATCAACCAGCGCATGTTTTCCCGCCAAGATTTGACTAATGGGATAAATAGGGGCATCAATCGAACCGCTATAGGCAGTGGTCATATGCGTAATGCAAAATAAACGGTAAGCCATTGAGAGCATCAAGAGTAAAGTCAGCAACAAGAGCCAAGCCAGGCCCCTGGTCATCTTCCTATGCTTGGTGCGGAAAAGGTCAAAGCGCCAGATCAAACCAAGCAATACCAGGCTCATCGCCATCTGACCATAAGCATGATGATTCATCACATCCAATACAAAGTCAGACGCAAAGGATGCAGCAAAAACCACACTCACCATCAAAACCATGAGGATATCAGTCATCAGAAGCACTTTTGGCGCGGATAAGCAAAATTGATGCCTAGCAACCCATGTGATCACCAGGGATGCAACAAGAGGGACGACCAAGCTTGAGGTCACAAAAACAAAATTCTCACACGGCTTAGGCGTCCCACCACTGCTTGCAACCAAAATGAGCGCTGGTATGGGCTGATGTGGTAAAAGATGATAAAACCCAATCAGTCCAAATGCCAAAGCAATCGTGAAGATCAACAAGCCTGTGAAACACAATAATAAAATAGCAAAATGCGCTTGAACTTGTATTTTTGAATGAAGCATTGATGATGTAAAGTGATTTAGAACTCAGGAAATGCTATCGTCAAAATACCCTGAAGTAAAGCACTACACTCTGCTAGGACCTTTGTGACAAGCTTTGTGACAAAGATTGTGAATCGAAGATTAAAATTGGATAATTCCACAATCAACCCATAAAAGTGAAGACAATGAAAGGTATTATTCTAGCGGGAGGCTCAGGCACCCGCCTCCACCCTGCAACATTGGCCATCAGCAAACAACTTTTGCCGATTTATGACAAACCTATGATCTACTACCCTCTGTCTGTCTTAATGCTGGCAGGCATTCGCGAGATTCTCATTATTTCAACACCTCGTGACCTCCCTCATTTTCAAAATTTATTTGGGGATGGCCAACAATTAGGGCTCTCTTTCAGTTATGCCATTCAAGAACATCCCAAAGGATTGGCTGATGCTTTTATCGTGGGGGAAAAATTTATTAATCAACAGCCTGTTGCCATGGTCTTGGGGGACAATCTTTTTTTTGGGCAAGGACTTTCAACACTTCTAAAGGCGGCGACTCAGCTCACGCATGGCGCAAAAATTTTTGCCTATCAAGTCAATGACCCAGAGCGTTATGGCGTTGTTGAGTTTGACTCCAGCGGAAAAGCTTTGCGCATTGACGAAAAACCCAAGCATCCAAAATCGAATTATGCAGTCACGGGCCTTTATTTTTATGATGGGGAGGTGTCAAAACTTGCCAAATCCTTACAACCATCTGCTCGAAATGAAATTGAAATCTCTGATTTAAATCAATTATATTTAGATCAAGGAACGCTTGATGTCATCACCTTTGGACGTGGTTTTGCATGGCTTGATACGGGAACCCATGAATCATTACTCGAAGCCAGTGAATTTATTCGCGTCATACAAGATCGCCAAGGTCATTACATCGGCGCCGTTGAGGAGGTTGCATTTCAGAATGGATGGATTGATGCGCAAGAACTCAAGGACCTCGCAAAACCTCTCTCAAAAAGCAGATATGGCCAATATCTACTCAAATTATTGGAGAATTAAATGGAAATTATCGAAACTCCTCTAGCAGGCTTACTGCTCATCAAGCCCAAAATCTTTGGGGATGAGCGCGGATATTTTTTTGAACCCTATCAAGAAGAGCGCTATCACAAAGCAGGGATCCCCTGTCGCTTTGTTCAGGATAATACCTCTCGCTCACAAAAAGGAGTTTTACGTGGCCTCCATTACCAAAGACTACAGCCACAGACCAAATTGATTCAGATTCTCCGTGGTGAGGTGTTTGATGTGGTTGTCGATGTCCGTAAAAACTCCCCAAGCTTTGGGCAGTCCTTCAGTTATATTTTGAATGATTGCAACCATCATCAGCTTTTTATTCCTGAAGGCTTTGCGCATGGTTTTTATGTCCTCAGTGACGTCGCTGACTTTTACTACAAATGCAGTGATTATTATGCACCACAATTTGAATCCGGCATTTTATGGAATGATCCTGATCTTCAGATTGATTGGCCCATTCCTGCTGGGGAAACACCCATCGTCTCAGCCAAAGATCAACTCCATCCCCGCTTAAAAGATAAGGCCATCTGATGCGCATCCTTGTGGTGGGCGGACAGGGCCAGATTGGTAAAGCGCTAAGCCTCCTGTTTCATAAAGAAGGGCATTCCATTTTTTCCTTTCCTTCACATCAACTCAATATTTGCAACCCGATCTCTATTGAAAAAGCTGTTGCAGCCTCGCTCCCACTTGATTTTATCATTAACTGCGCAGCTTACACCGCAGTGGATCGCGCTGAAGACGAGCCCGAGAAAGCCTTCCTGGTCAATGCTGAAGGCGTTAAAAATCTTGCTGAATGCTGTAAAAAATGGAATGTCCCCTTGATCCACTTTTCAACGGATTACATTTTTGATGGTGAAAAAATATCGCCTTATCTTGAGACAGACACACCCAATCCTCAAAATATCTATGGCGCCTCAAAACTCAAAGGAGAACACTTGCTTTCTCAATCCTGGGAAAAACATATTATCCTCCGGGTCAGCTGGGTGTTTGGACCTTATGGCAATAATTTTGTTAAAACAATTTCAGCGCTTGCTCAAACCCGTGATCATCTAAAAATTATAAACGACCAACATGGCTGTCCCACGGGCGCTTCCCATATTGCACAGATTGTTTTGCAGCTTTTAAACCATCCCGCCCTTTCTAAACACTGGGGCACCTATCACTACACAGATGCTCCTCTCACCACTTGGTATGATTTTGCAAGATCCTTCGTCCCCCAAGATCAATGTCAGATTGAAGCCATCTCAAGCCAAAACTACCCCACCCGAGCAAAGCGCCCTCTTCACTCCGCACTGAATTGTGATAAAATTTTTCGAATTTTTGGAATCAGCCAAGCCGATTGGCATCATGAACTTCACCTTTTAAGCGAGATAGAATGATCTTTACGCCAAAAAATATTTTAGTCACAGGCGGTGCCGGCTTTATTGGTGCCAACTTTATTCATTATTGGCAAACTCATTATCCTCATGCATTGATTGTCAATCTTGATCTTTTAACCTATGCAGGCGCTTTGCAAAACCTTGAGCACTTGCCCCATCCCACACAACATATTTTTGTACAAGGAGACATCCTTAACCAAACACTGCTTGAACAACTACTGAAGCAATATGCCATCGATACCATTGTTCACTTTGCGGCAGAGTCCCACGTGGACAACTCCATTAAAGACCCCGCCATTTTTGTCAAAACAAATGTGCTTGGAACCCAAATTTTGCTGGAAGCAGCGCGTAAAGCACAATGCCGTTTTCACCACATTTCAACGGATGAAGTGTATGGTTCATTAGGTCCCCACGCCCCCCCTTTTACAGAAACAACACAATATGCCCCTAATTCCCCCTACTCTGCTTCCAAGGCAGGCTCTGATCACCTGGTTCGGGCCTACCATCATACCTTTGGTTTAGCAGTGACCACTTCCAATTGCTCTAATAATTTCGGCCCCTTCCAACATCAAGAAAAATTTATCCCAACTGTGATCCGCTCTTGCCTCCAAAATCAATCTATTCCTGTGTATGGTGATGGCAGCAATATCCGAGATTGGCTCTATGTGACAGACCATTGCAAAGCCATTGACCTCATTCTTCACAAAGGAAAAATAGGGGAAGTCTATAATGTGGGGGGAAATAATGAGTGGAGCAACTTGGATATTGTGAAGCTAATATGCAAGTTATTTGATCAACTTAACCCTCAAAAAACCTCACATCACGCTCTCATCCGCTTTGTACAAGATCGTCCAGGTCACGACTGGCGTTATGCGATCAACGCTCAGAAAATTGTACACCACTTAGGTTGGCGACCCACGCTTCAATTTGCCAATCATCTGTCTTCTTTAATTCAAACCGCCTTGAGCATGCCATGAAACTGGCTGTTGACGCGCGCCCGCTTTCTCTGCATCCAACGGGAATTGGGCGTTATACCTATGAAATATTATCTCGCCTAAAGAATGAATCTCTCCTTCTATATTCAGATCGCCCCATTGCCACTGCATTCCCCAATGCCACAGCACCTTTCAGCCCTCATTGTCCACTCATCAAATCTGTTGTGTGGCAACAGATGTGTCTCCCTCTGCAACTGAAGAAAACTTCTCCCCAATTATTTTGGTCTCCGCGCCATCACCTCCCTTTGTATGGCTGCAAAAAGATGCCGAAAATTGTCAGCATCCATGATCTCGTTTATCTCAAATTTCCCCAGACAATGCCCCGATCTCGACAC
>CAYGFJ010000142.1:1172-4658 GCA_964349115.1 uncultured Francisellaceae bacterium | reverse complement strand
ATTTTAGGTGAACGCTCACCTCAAAATGGTCTTTTTCTTTCATCTTTTTGGCTTGGGTGTTGATTTCAAAATTAAGTTCAGGTTGCCATTCCAAACGAAATGCAGCGCTGCCTTCAGGCAATTGGAGGGAGAGGTCTTTGATATAGAGTTTAACGAGATCGATACGAGGTTCTTTGGTAGTGGTCATGGTGATTCCTTATGGTGTACGGGTTTCGAGAGGTAAATTTTCTTTGCGCCAGGCCTGCATGCCGCCTTCGAGCAAGCAGGTGTCTGCATAGCCTTTTGTTTTTAAAAGCGCCGCAGTCGATGCAGCCTGGGTGCCGTGTTCGTCAATCAGGAGAATGGGCAGATCCTGCTTTTTGATAAAGGTGCTGGGAGCAGAACGCAGATCTTCTGGGGGGGTGTGCCTGGCGTCAGCAATATGCCCTTTTTGAAATTGGTCGAGCGTTCTTAAATCAAAAACCAGGCTTTTGCGCTGATTCATAAAACGAATGGCTTCTTGAATCGACAATTTGCGCGCCCCGCGGCTGCTGTCCTTGAATTCAACGCACATCAACGCAATCAGCAAGAGGACAAGCAAAGCCAAAAGGGGAATATTGTGTTGCAAAAAAACGGGCAGGGTCATGAAGATTCTCGTGGGGTTTCAAAAAGAAGCCGTAGTCTATAAGAGCGATCTCTAAAAATCAATTGTCATCTTACGCGCGGGCCTGCCTATGGTTTTAAAGGTCTGCCATTTTTTGCATGGATTTATGCAGACAGCATTCGCTTAAGAGTGGGGCTCACCACAACGGTGCAGAGCGCGATCACCCCCGTAAACACTGCGACTTCTATGAAAGAGGCGCTGAAGATTCGCGCCAAAATACTGCTGACATAGCTTCCAATGGCGACGAAGAATAACCAATACCCCATCATGGTTCCCTTCATCTCTTTGGGGCTGTCATTGTAAATGGCGGTGTAAATGGAGGGCGTCAACACCAATTCTCCTGCGCTTAATAGGGCATTTCCCAAAACAATCAAAAGCAAAAGGTGGGTGCTGACTGTAGTAGCAGCGGAGAAGCAGCCCATGCCACAAGCGGCCAAAAAGATGCCCAGGGCCAATTTATAGGAGACAAAAATGTCAATGTTATTGCGCTTTAGAAGGGCCCACATTTTTGTTAACACAGGGGCCAATAACAGAACAAACAAGGTATACAGGCTGCTGAAAGCACTGCCGGGTAAGCGACTGGGCAGAAGGCCCGCGGCGATTTTGGTTTGAATGAAGACGGTGATCGTACTGCCAATCTGCATGCCTGCTGCATAATAAAACAACCCAAAGAAGCAGAGCATAAAAAGAGCCCATAAACGCTGGCGTGACTGCTTTTTTTGGCTACGCTGGATTTTCTTGAAATACATGAGGCCCGTGACAAAAATGAGGATCAGAAAAGGGTCGAGTAGTATTGGATAACAAAATGGGATGGCAAGTCCACCACAGGCCAAGGCCATTAAAAAATAGGTGGACAAGGAACAGGTCTGGCGATCTGCGACAAGATGTTTGCGCATCAAGAAGAATAAACCAGCAGAGAGCGCAATCCCCCCTGCGCTGGTCAAAAAAATGAAATGCCATCCAATATGATAGGCCACCAAACCATAGCAGACAGGCCCCAAAGTGCCGCCAACATTGACAGCCAAGTACAGCCAGGTAAAACCTGCCTCTTTGAATTTTTCGTTTGAGTCGTAGAGGCTTCCCACCAAAAATGCAGTGTTATTTTTAATGAAAGCCCCACCTGCTATGGCAATGGCCAGGCCCAGAAAAAATAGAGAATGGCCTGCTATCGTCAGCAAAATATTGCCCAGAATTGCCAACAGACACCCAAACTGTAACGCATTCCGGTGCCCCACCAGCCGGTCAGACAAAATGCCAGCAAGCAAAGGCAGCGCATAAATCATGGCCGCATACCCTCCATAAATGAGGTAGCTGTCATTTTGCGAAAAATGGAAAATCCGCATCAAATACAAAACAAGAATGGTTTGCGTTCCGTAATAACTAAACGTATTGAAAAGCCCAATCAAGCTGATGATCCAAAGCATCTTTGGCTGTTTTAGCATGTATCTCCCCGAGGCTTTCTTAAAAGCTTTGGTTCCCTCACTAGCAGACCGTCTGATGCCCACAGGCATATTTATGGAGAATGCTTGAAATCAAAGTTTGATAGGCCATCCCTTCCAGAGCAGCCTTTTCTTTCAATTGCCTCAAATCATTGCTTGAAAGCCTGATATTGATCCGGGCACTCTTTGTCAAAAAGCGACGAGCGGCTGTTTTTGCCTCGGCCTTTTTCTCATGAAGATCAGCCACTGAAGACCATTCTCCTGCTTCAAATGAAGCCAGTAAATCCTGCTCTTCAGCAGAAAGTTTAATGTTTTTGACGGGCATGATGCATCTCCTCTTCATACAATTTCGTCGCCTTACGACTGGGAAAAATCGTTTTCAAAAATACTTCCGTGTCACTGACCTCAACAAACGGCACCAAGTAAACATAGTCCTGAGCGTGGACAACATACATGTGCTGATGGGCGTATTTGCCTTGATTGGGATGGTCAATCACATCCAGCAAATAGCCATTGTCCATAGCCGCAACAATTTCCTCAAAACTAATGCCACGCTCTTTAATGAGCCAAGCATTTTTGTCAGCAGAAAATCGGAAGTCTTTTTCTTTCATGGGGCTCAGATTATCAAAAATGTCTGCCGATTGTCAACACTTATACTGCATGCGGACGCATCCCGCCAAGAAGGCACTGTTTACAGGAAATCTCTCCATGCCCTCAAAGCGAACATCACCCTTTTGCACCTCTAAATGTGATTGAATGGCGCTATATTTTTGACTGTCAGGATGGAAAAATTCGTATTGCACATTTTTAGCGGCTTCAAATAAAGGCGTTCCAGCAACATTGTACTTGTTTTCTCGAATATCAATAAGATACTTCTCAAGCAGGCGATGTGTTTCGTACAACTCTGTGATTTTACTGCTTTTTTCGCGGGACTTGGGTGAAAATTTCATCGTTGTTGGGTATTCAAATGAATAATAAACTGGCTCAGAAGAGGCTGGCGTTAAAAAGCCCGGCTGCATGATGATAGGGGCATAATCTGTTCGATACACTTCATTCAGTACGTATTGTAATTTTTGAATGGGGCCAGCGTCATCATTAGTCGCGGGAACTAAACCCGGCTGGGCCCCTGTGCTCATCCAAAGCAGATGTCTCACCGTGTCTGCAATATAGGGATCAGGCCTGATCCCGCGTTGAGCTTGAATCATTGAAAAGACCATGTCCCACATAAATTCAGTGCGATAAAATTCACTGCCTCTCCAAGCGCTTTCAAGCAAGTAGAGCTTGAAGTTTTTCCAAGCCAGATCATCGATTTTATCAAACCAATTTTTGCCAAAAAACAATATTTCAGTGGTCCACTGCTCTCCAAAGTCCGGGTGGCTTGCAATTTCGCGAAAAACAGACCAA
>CAYGFJ010000142.1:0-1162 GCA_964349115.1 uncultured Francisellaceae bacterium | reverse complement strand
ACCAATGGTCTAGAAGTTTCTTTGGCTTTTCAGCATCCACTTGAAATGCTTGTCTCAGCCTATTGAAACCCGCGGTATCCGTAATTTTTGGCAAAGTAAATAAAGACCGGGCTCCAGCTGTCATGTTCCATACGAAGGTTGGAATACTGGAGCCTCCTGAATTGATAACCATCCAAGTTCCAAAGATTTTTCCTGGATGGATTAAGCCATACAAAGGCATCGTGATGCCCTCAGACAGCATGAATAGTTCCGCAGTATTTTTGAGGAGCATGGACACCGGGTTGCTTCCAAGATTGTAGCTCAGCTGCTCACGAATTTTTGTTGAAATTTCAGGGCTGGTGAATGGAACGATCCGGCCTTCAGCATCCGGGATTTGCAGCGGGCCCTTTTTCAAAATCTCAGACCCAAAAGGGTAGGTCGCTTTGAAAAGCGTTAATTCAGGGCCTGGGTTGATGTCGTCAATGATTTTGCACACAGTGGGGTTCAGCTGATTGACTTGATCACGAACATCCTGCCAGTGGACTTCAATCATGCTGGCTTGAGGTGAGGTGGCTGCAGTTTTCATAAAAGCACTCCAAATTGTTGGGATGGAAAAGCACGGACAATTTCGTCCATAGAAAATTAGGATGAAACGACGTCTAGGCAATCTGCTCTAGATTATAAATAATGAGTTTCCCAAAAACAAGACTTATCTTTTTAATCAGGAGCCCAACACCATGCACTACCAAAAATTAAAACAAGACCTGTGCTTGAATGCCAATGTCACTAATATTTCCTATGCCGAACCCATGCAATGTCTACGGTTTACGTTTAACAACACCCGAGCAAAGCAGCCTGGTGACTTGATTGAGATCACTGAAAAAGGCTGCGACCTGAATTTTTTTGAAGAGTTTGCAGATTCTTGCATCGCTGGCTTTAATGCCCTGCGTTTGAGCCCAGCTGAGGTCATCGCAAAGATGAAGAGGGTTTACACACAGTGCCAGGAATTTTATGCAAAACAAAAGGCATTTCAAGAGTTTCTTGTCAACTCCAGGATAGAAACCTTTTATGCTCATAAAACTGCGCGAGCCATCAGGTGGTCCGACGCTTTTGCCGTGTGACGGGAGCTCTGTGGGTTCTCCGTTGCAGGTATTCTCACAGAGCGTTCGCCATTTTTTGCATA
>CAYGFJ010000141.1:0-4698 GCA_964349115.1 uncultured Francisellaceae bacterium | reverse complement strand
CCCTACCACGCGTGCAGTCATCGACGGCATTCTCTCAGGTGATATTTTGAAAGAGCCCACTGAAGTCATTCCAGGTTTTAATTTCAAAGTCCCTCTGCAACTCGCAGGCGTTGATACGCATCTCTTAAATCCGCGCAACACCTGGAAAAATACAGATGAATACGATAAAACTCGCGAACTTCTGATTCAGAAATTTAAAGAGAATTTCAAGAAGTTTTCTGGCGTCTCTGAAGAAATAAAGGGCTCTATTTAAGCTGTCTGTATTTGTTGCTATCCACTTTTCTTTCTGATAGAATTAATGTACAATTTCGAAAATAAAGAGAAGAAAGTGAGTATCGCCGTGTCCCACATGAGTTTTATGGATTTGTTTAGAGAGCTAAAAAAGAGTACGGATGAGCGGACAGCTCAAACAATTTCAAAGGCGTTTGAAACATTTGCAGAGCAAATTGCTGAGGAACGAGATTTTAAAATTGCTCAAAGTAAAGAAATCACGCTGAAAGAAATAAATGTTGATGATTTTACGTCGAAGGCAGATACCATTACATTGAAATCAGATATTTCTCAATTTAAAGCAGAAATCAAACAAGATTTGGTGGAGCTTGAGTTGCGCTTAGAAAAAACGATGGGTAGCTCTAAATGGCAAGTCATTAGCAGTGTTGCAGGCATGTTGTTTGTTGGCATTCTTGTAAAACACTTTGGCTTCTTTTAGTTGGCTGATTGCTCCAAAGCCATAATTTCCATATCAAACAAAATGACTTGCCCAGACAAGGGGTGGTTGAAATCGATGGTGACTTCGTGGTCTTCAATGTTGCGAATGATGCCTGGAAATTCACGGCCATCTTTTTGGGTGAAAAGATAGATCATTCCCACTTCGAGGGCTTCATCCACATTAAATTTATTGCGAGGAACCTGAAAAATATTGGAGGGGTGGGGCGCTCCGAAGGCATCTTCAGGCATCAACATGACTTTGGGTTTGTCGCCTGTTGTGAGGCCCAGCAATTTTTCTTCCAGCTTTTCTGAGAACACGCCCGTACCCATTTGAAAGGTGAAAGGCTTGCCGATGGAGCGTGTGCCATCAGCAACTGAGCCATCTTTTAGGCGAATATCAAAGTGGAGGGTAACAGTGCTGTCTTTTTGAATTTTCATTTAAGCGCTGCGAAATCCGCTTAGAATAAAAAAGAAAACACCAATACAAATGGCACTATCTGCAATATTAAAAGCAGGCCAATGATAGCTGCCCACATGAAAATCAATGAAATCGATGACATAGCCATCAACAAGACGGTCATAGAGATTGCCCAAGGTGCCACCCAAAATCAAACTCAAAGAGGCCGCTGTAAAAGCATGTTTGCTGGTGGAGCGCCAGAGCCAGGTTAAAATTCCTAAGGAAACCACAACGGCAATGCTCACAAAAAACCAAAGTTGCCATCCACTTGATTCAGCCAAAAACCCAAAGGCCGAGCCTGTATTATGGACCAAAGTCAGGCTTAGAAAAGACGTCAAGTCTGTGCTCGTTATGCGATTTAAATAGTACACCGCCATGTTTTTGGTGATGAGATCCAAGACAATCACGGCAAAGGTCAGCCACAACCAACGCCATTGGCCGCCTCCACTGCCGCTTCGTTTGGATTTTTTTCCTTCGTTGCCAGTGTCAGCGCCTTTTTTTGCTCGTGCCATGTTTTGTCTCCTGTAAAAGGGGTGGATTATAAGGCGGTCGCCTTTACTTTATCAAGCCAAGTGTCAACTTGGGCAATGCTGTCTCCCGTTGCGAGCAAGCGTGCTTTTTCAAAATAGATCCGTGCATTGTTATCGTTTTCAATCATGTATTGGCAGAGGCCGATGTTGAACAAGGTGTCAAAGCGTTCGCCGTGATGAAGGAGGGAATCTTGGTAATAAGGCAGGGCCCCAGCGTAATCATTCAAAGTATGGAGAAAGAAGGCTAGATTAAAATAGTGATCGGTGCCCAAAGGCATAGGGTAGACATGGGCATAAAGGCGTTTGATTAAATCACGATAGGCCGTTTGCAGTGTGGCTGAGGCCGTTTTGATCTGGTCGCAGACCGTTTTGATATACAGCGAAAACACATAAGGGTCATCGCAGCCCAAGGTCAGTTGACTTAAAAGCAAATGGAGATCAATCTTTTCCAATGTTTTGATATGGCTGTGAAAACGAAAATAATCCGCTGGCGCAAAGCCCTCAATATATTGCTGATAGGCTTGATTTAAGCTGGGCATAGGGTGGGTGCCTGTGTAAAAAAGATTGGTTTTGATGCCCTCGCGATACGACTGCAACAACGCGGTTCCCCCTGAAAAGTGCATATGTTGGGCGAGGGCATTAAAATTAACATCAAAGGAAAAGCTGCCATGAAAAACCAAACTGCGAGAATGTTTGCGCTCCAATTCTTGTAAGGAGTTTAAACCCTTGTCGCTGCTTACCATAAAGAGCCCTGGGGCGATCTGCATAAAAAAATCAAGCATGGCGATGCCGGAGGTGGAAATAGAGAATTCGCCTTCTTTCAGATTTTCTTGATAGTGCTTGAGAATGCTTGCAATGGCAGGGGGATAATCTTGGGCTTGTATGGGCTGCTGTTGATAGCGAAAATCAATGTTCTCTAGGCTTAAAACTTTGCCTGTTGCCGCATCAAAGTCCCCATCAGGACAAGTGGTTTCAAGCAGACTGGCTGTGAGAACGCCATTGGAGACTTTAAATAAATCGTGACGGATGGAGTCAAATATATAGTTGCCCACAAGCAGAACTGGGTTTTTGAGTTGAGTCAACATCAGCTGTTGATGTTCTAAAAAGAGGGGTGCAGGATGCTCTAAATCAAAGAGCGCATAGTCCATCGTGCCCGCCTTTAAAAAAGGCTGAAAATGCGAGTGGGCTTTCCAAAAATCCAAATTGCTGTGAGTGAAGTCAGTCATGACATAACAGTAGCGTAGGGCCTGGAGAATGGGGTGGGCAGCGCACAGTTTTTGTAGTGCAGTTTGGCAGTAAAAACTAAACTGGCCTGAGCCAGTGCCCAGTTCAAAAAGATAGACGGGCTCAGTGAAATCAATGGCATTGAGGCGAACTTGGTCTTCCAAATACGCCACCATCAAACGGGCATAATGGTCGCCCACAAAAGCATTGCTCGTGACAAAGTAAGGCACTTTCTGCCAGGCATGGATGCCTTGCTCATTAAAGAAATAACGTTGGGCTTGCCAAAGGCGTGATTCAGAGAGGGGGATGTTGTGTTCGATGGTCATGGTCATGGGGGCTTACTCCACAAATTGGCGGGCATGAAAAGCATGATGAAGCGTGGTTTGGTCCACCCATTCGAGCTCACCCCCAAAGGGGACGCCATAGGCAATTTTGGATACGAGCTTGTTGTGACGTCGGGCCATTTCAGTCAAGTAATGACAGGTGGCCTGGCCTTCAACGGTGGGGTTGATGGCCAAAATCAATTCGCGAATCAGCGGGTTGTGCAGCTTGGCCTCTAGGTCTTCAAGTTGAAGTTCTTTGGGGCCGATGCCATCCAAGGGAGAGAGATGGCCTCTCAATACAAAATACTGGCCTTGAAAATAGTTGCCCTGTTCAATTGCGAGTAAATCTATCGCTGTTTCTACAATACAGACTACGCTTTTATCGCGTTTTGGATTGTTGCACAGCCCACACAGGGCGGTTTCAGAAAAAGTGCGGCAATCACTGCAATGGCCGACTTTGGTTAAAGCTTCATTTAAAGCCTGAGATAAAAGAAGCCCTGAATCGCGACCCCGTTCCAGAAGATGCATGGCCATGCGTTGGGCTGTTTTGGTCCCAACGCCGGGCAAGCATTTTAAAGTGTTAACGAGATGTTGAGTTAAGGGGCTTACGCTCATTCAATTCATCAGATGAAAGCAATCAATATTAATTGATTTGATCTTGATTGGGGTTGGGCAAATTTAAGCTTTGAGCCAAACCTTGCAGATGTTTTTGCGAAGCGCCTTCCACTTGGTCGGTGGCGCTGTTGATCGCTGCTGCAACCAATTCTTCCACGTATTGTTTGTGTTCAGCAGTGGTGACATTGGCGGCGGTTAAAAGGGTTGCGTCCAAAATCACTTTGAGTGCTTCGTGGCGACCATTCATGATCACACGAACTAAGCCGTTTCCAGCCTCGCCGATAATTTTGAGTTCAGACAAAGCCGCTTGAATTTCCTGCATCTTTTCTTGCATTTTCTTGGCTTGTTCCATGATTTGATTCATGTCTAGGTTACCGTTCATTATAGTACTCCTTTGGTTGAGGTTTTAGGTGGATTGAAGGGGTGACAGTGTAGCATTAAAATTATTTTTTATGAAGTCTAAATGGGGGTCTAAGTCCAGTTTATCTTGTAATTGCTGTTGTGCTGTCTCTGTTTCTCTTTGTTTCTCGATGGCAGGGGTGTTCAAGGGGGTGCCTGCAATTGAAATTTGTAACGAAATAGGCAGTTGATAGTGGGCCGCCAGTGCCTCAGTCAAGCGTTCTGTCAGCTTTGCATTCAACAAACTTTGGTGGTCGGCGGAGAGACTTAAAAAGAGGGTGTTGCCTTCACGTTTTTCCAAGCTCATGTGGCGGATCAATTGTTTGGCCATTCCTGCAACGGGGAGGGTGGCAGTTAAAGTAGCCCAGTCTGTAGGCCCTTCAGACATACTCAGCCTTTGCTTGGTGTCCCCCTCCTCCCTGGTGGAGGAGGGTTGGGGTGG
>CAYGFJ010000140.1:0-4734 GCA_964349115.1 uncultured Francisellaceae bacterium | reverse complement strand
GGGGTAGCCCAGGGCCAGTTTGGCCGCCACAAAAGCCAAGGGGTAGCCCGTTGCTTTGGAGGCCAGGGCGCTCGATCGCGATAAACGGGCATTCATCTCAATGACGCGGTAGTCCCCATTTTCAGGATTGACGGCGTATTGAATGTTGCATTCACCGATAATATTGACTTCCCGAGCCACTTTGAGGGCAATGTCACGCAGCAATTGGTGTTCAGGGTTTGACAAAGTTTGGGCGGGCGCAATCACAATGCTCTCGCCGGTGTGGATGCCCATGGGGTCCATATTTTCCATATTGCAGATGGTCAAAGCATTGTCAGCGGCATCACGGACAATTTCGTATTCAAATTCTTTCCAACCAAATAAATACTCTTCAATCAAGACTTGTGGGGCGGCATGCAAAACTTCCCGCACACTGACGCGCAGCTCTTCTTCTGAATTCATCTTGCCTGAGCCCAATCCCCCCAAGGAAAATCCTGAGCGCATCATGATGGGATAGCCTATTTCCCGCGCGGCATTCACTGCGTCCTCTTCGGTGGTCGCGGCGCGGCTTTTGGGGGTTTTGACATCGATGTGAAGCAGCATGTCTTTGAAGAGCTCACGGTCTTCTGTCAGGCGAATACTGGCAACCGAAGTGCCCAGGACAGCGACCTTGTGTTTTGCCAAAATGCCGGCGTCTTCCAAAGCCAAGCCTAGATTTAACGCGGTTTGTCCTCCGAAACCTAAGAGGATGGCGTCTGGCTTTTCTTTTTCAATAATCTTGCTGACAATGGGGACGGTCAAAGGTTGGAGATACAAAACGTCTGCCATGGAGGCGTCTGTTTGAACCGTGGCAATGTTGGGGTTGACCAAAACGGTGGCAATGCCTTCTTCCTTTAAAGCTTTAATGGCCTGTGAACCAGAATAATCAAATTCACCCGCCTGGCCAATCTTGAGGCCGCCCGAGCCCAGGATGAGGACTTTTTTAATGACTGAGGATGCGTTCATAAAACTCCTGAAACAAAAAAGTGGTATCGCGGGGTCCAGGGGCTGCTTCGGGATGGAACTGCACGGCAAAATAAGGCTTGGATTGATGAGCAATGCCTGCAACCGTATCATCATTTAAGTGACGATAAGACACGATCCAGTCTGGGGGTAGGCTCGCTTCCTCCACTGCATAGCCATGATTTTGGGACGTTAAATACGCCCGTCCATCTGATCGAATCACCGGTTGATTGAGCCCCCGATGGCCAAAGCGTAATTTATAGGTTTTGGCACCCAGGGCCAAAGCCAAAATCTGTGTGCCCAGGCAAATGCCGAAAATGGGAATGTTGCGGTCCAGCACTTTTTTCACATGGGCAATGGTTTCAACACATTCTTCGGGATCGCCTGGGCCGTTTGAGAGAAACAGTCCATCAAAGGCTTCTTCAGTAAAGTCATAATCAAAAGGTACGACTTTGATACGAATAGGCAGGCTGCGTAAATGGCGGAGGATGTTTTCTTTCATGCCGCAATCGACGGCAATGATGGTGTGGGGGCCTTCGCCGAATTCTTCAACGCGGGTGCGCGAAACTGAGCGAACCAAATGGCTCAGTGATTGCTCCGGCCAGCGAGGCTGATGGAGCGCCTGCTCAGACATACTCGGCCTTTGGCCTGCGTAACTCGCGATCGCCCCATCAGCCTCGTTGGCCGGGGCAATCACTCCATCAACCACCCCATGATCCCGCAAAGTCAAAGCTAAATGCCGTGTATCAACCCCTGTTAAGATGGGAATATCTTGCTCCTTCAGCCAATGAAGTAAAGACTGCTGCGCCTGAAAATGGGCCGTCGAATGCATGAGAGAGGAGACAATCACCCCGCGGACATGAATTTTCTTCGATTCAAACAGTGAAGCGTCAGGGACGCCATAATTGCCGATCAGGGGATAGGTAAACACCAGGATTTGCCCCGCAAAAGAAGGATCTGTCAGTGATTCCACATAACCGGTCATCCCAGTGGTAAACACCACTTCGCCAAAGAATGAGTCAGTCTGCCAGGCAGGCATTTCTCCTACAAAGCGCTCGCCACTTGCAAGCAGCAATTCTCCCTTGATCACGCTGTCAACTCTGATAATTTCATGGCCGCCCGAAAAGGGTAGCCTGCTTTTTCCAAACTGAGGGCGCCGCCTTCTTCACGGTCGAGGAGGGCCAAGACTTCAACCACTTTAAGGCCAGCATCTTCCAAATCTTTGATGGTTTCCAGAATGCTCATGCCAGTGGTGACCACATCTTCAATGATGACGCAGGTTTGGCCGGGGCTGAAGACGCCTTCCACTTTCTTTTTGGTGCCATAATCCTTGGCTTCTTTGCGACGCATGACCATGGGCAGGCGGTGTTTCATGGCGATGACCGTTCCGATGGGCAAGGCTGTGTAAGGCACGCCACACAAAAATTCAGCAGGTGTTTGATGACAGGCCCAAATGGCGTCCGCTACTTCTTCCAGAACATAGGGGTAGCTGATGATTTGGCGCAAATCCACATAGACATTGGAAATTGTGCCACTTTTCAAAGTAAATTCACCAAACTTGAGCGAGCCGATTTCCAGCAGGTTTCGCGCTAAAGAGTTCATTGTGGGGGTCCTAATATCCATTGATCTTAGGGCTCAAGTTTACAGGGGCCCCGCGATAAATCAAACCCGTATACACCTGAATCAGACTGGCTCCCGCCCTCAATTTGGCCTCTGCATGGGCAGGGGTTAAGATGCCTCCGCTGCCAATCAATGGGATTTTCTCCTTTAATTCTCGATGAAATTGTATGAGACATTGCGTGCTCAAAGCAAAAAGCGGAGCACCGCTTAAACCACCTTCATCCACTTTGGTGGTGTTGCTGACAATCACGCCATCGATATTAAATTCAAGAAAAGCTGTTGCCAACTCATGAATCTCATCGATGCTGAGATCCGGCGCAACTTTGACAAAGAGGGGGGTTGTTTTTTGATGCAATACTTTTAAAGTTTGGCGTCGTATATCCAAACCTTTCAAAAGCGCCGTCAAATAGGCCCCATTTTGTAAAGTGCGCAATCCCAGCGTATTCGGGGAGGAGATATTGATGGTGATGTAGTCTGCAACGGGATAGGCTTTTTCCAACCCAATCAGATAATCATCCAGTGCTTGTTCGATGGGTGTGTCCGCATTTTTGCCAATATTGATGCCAATCACGCCTTGATAGTGTGCGTGCTTGATGCGTTCAACCAGGTGGTCGATGCCTTTGTTGTTAAACCCCATGCGATTAACGAGCGCTTCTTGCTTGGGCAAGCGAAACAATCGTGGTTTTGGATTGCCTCGCTGGGGTCGGGGGGTGGCTGTCCCCACTTCTACAAACCCAAATCCCAGTGCGCCCAGCGCGTCGATATAGTCTCCATTTTTGTCCAAACCTGCGGCCAAGCCGATTTTATTTTTAAAAGTCAGTCCCCACAGCGACACAGGGTCATCAGGGGGTGTTTTAAAAAATAAAGGCAGCAACTTCAGGCGATAGAGCAGCTTTAATCCTATTAAAGCCAAGCGATGGGCCGTTTCAGGTGGGAGTATAAAGAAAAAAGGGCGGAGCTGGGTGTAGTGCATTATATTTTAAATCACGTAACCAGAAGCGAGCAGGGTGAATAGCTTGCCACAGCTTTTCACTCAAAGGAAGCGGTTCGTTCAAAATTAGAGCGCGTAGAACTTGGCTTGCAAACCAACTGGATGAAAGTCCCTTTGAACCATGCGCTAAGCTTGCAAAGAGGTTGGGATAATAAGTTGCTGGCGGATAGGGGTGACGCACACTACCATGCTGAAGATGGGCAAAATCAGCCAGCCATTTTTTTTTGGGCAGAAGGGGGCCAACCATGGGCAAATGATCACGACTGGTGAGGCGTAGACCCATCCAGCCTTGTTTGGGAGAAGTGGCAAAGCTGTTGGCAAGCTCTGGGGCGACTTTGGCAAGGGCGTGCAAATTGTGCTGATGATCAGCTTCAGTAACCCCTTCAACAGATCCGTGGCGAAATGTCGCCCCCAGAATATGCTGTCCATTGATGGACGGCGTGCAATATCCCTCATACGCCAGCGTATGCATCATGGTTTTGCTCAGTGCATTTTCAGGCATCAGTGTGACCTGCCCGCCGCAGACCTCGAAAGAGGTCGAATCAATATAAGGCGATGGCAATACGCTGCCACTTGCCAAAATCAAAGTATCAAAAAAGGCATGAGGAGTGGCGCCCTCAATGTGCCAAGCATGTTGCTGGTTACTCTCGAAAAAGCGAGAATCCAGGTGAAAACCAACTCTGCTGCCCAAGCAAAATTCTACTCGCCCTTTTAAGTTTTGAAGCAATGCTTCTGTTAAAACTTGCGGATTGATCAACAGAGCCTCTTCCAAAAAATCCGCTCGAATCCCCCGTCGTTTTTGAATCTGTGAAAGTTTAAGCCGAGCCCGATCCGTACCCGCCAAAAACTGAATGCCCTGTTTCAAAATCGCCTGAGGCGCATGCTCAAGAATAAACTGACGCATACCGTGAAAGGCCGTCGTATAATATTGGTCTAAGGTGTTCAAGTCGGGAGACAAATAAGGCCGCAACACCATGGCAGGATTCTGACATGCCCGGTTGGGAAGGGATGAGTGCTCATCAAAAATAAAAATCTGAAATGGAGTATCGCGAAGTGCATGGGCCATCATGAGCCCAGCAAACCCTCCTCCCACAATCGCGATGCGTTGGGGAGGAGTTGTGTCTGGTCGGTGAAACCAGGGA
>CAYGFJ010000139.1:3366-4735 GCA_964349115.1 uncultured Francisellaceae bacterium | reverse complement strand
ATAATTTCGAAGAATTTCTTTAAAAATTATTCGATAATTTGAGAGCCTGACCCCCATCCTAATTCAGAGGCAAAATTAATGACCCTGGTAGTTACGATTAGATTTTTCTGAGCTTTGTGCTTGGAACTTTTGAACGCTTCGTCGCTTCACCACTATAAATTCCTTCAGGCTCTGCATCAGCAAGAAGCAGAGCACCTGCACCAATAATACATTTTTCCCCAATCTTAATATGATCACGCAACGTGGCATTAACACCAATAAAACATTGTTCCCCTACTTCAACACCCCCTGAAACAACAACATGCGAAGCAATAAAGCAGTGATCCTTGATGATTGAATGATGCCCAATGTGATTTCCACTCCACAAGGTCACATTATTTCCAATAGTAACAAATGGTTGGATCGTATTATCTTCAAAAATAAAACAGTTTTCACCAATGTTGCCGTCATTCAAAATAGTCGCTCGAGAACTAATATAACTAGCAATACTATAACCTAACGCTTTTGCTTCTAAGTACTTTTCTTTACGAAGAGCATTAAGCTTAGAATAACTGAGTGCAATAAACAAAGTGCAATCTTCAGGAGGATAATGCTTCTTAACCTCTTCGAAGGCAACAAGAGGAAGGTCACAGAAAGTTGGCTTTTGTACATAAGCCGCATCGACAGTGAAAGCGACCACTTTATACTCAGAATCAGTGCTAAAATAGAAATACGCTAGCTCCGCAATATCTCCACTCCCAAAAATGACCAAACGTTTTTTCATAATGTTTTCTTTACCAAGATGGTGAACTCATAGAGCCCATAGTCATGAAGCAGGGATACGTGTCGTGAGTATTGAGATTTACATAAGTCAAAGAGAATGCATGGATCGGCATAATAAAGAGATGGTTGCATTTTTTCTTTATCTGAGTAGGAAGTCAAACAATTGAAGGCAAAGCCAAGACGACTTGTTTGATGAAGCACATCAAGCGTTGACTTAATGTATTCTAACCATTCTGTATCAGAACGATTGAAACGCACATTAAAGATGCCACTAGTTATACTGTAATCTAAGATTTGATTGGGTTGAGAAGAAATAATAAATTGCGCCTGTGGTTCCTCTTGATATCGCTGCTGCGCCCCCTGAATCATAGTTTCAGAAATATCAATGCCCGAGTAAAAAAGCGTTCCATATTTTTTGACTAAAAATTCGTAAAACGCTCCATAACCGCAACCTAAATCATTTACTGAAAATTGATTAGAGCTATCTATCACTTTACTCAATTGCTCAAATCGTAATAATTGCCCCTCCTCACTATTCCAATCAACCCCACGAGAAGTTTGCCCATATTTTGCCAACTTTTCTGAATAGTATGCAGCTATTTCTGAA
>CAYGFJ010000139.1:0-3266 GCA_964349115.1 uncultured Francisellaceae bacterium | reverse complement strand
TTTCTGAATAGTATGCAGCTATTTCTGAAAGCATTAATTTGTTATTGGGATTTATCATTTCATTACTGTTCCCTATAATTCTGATAGATATGGCGAATTATTGTATTGGGTCGCTGTTTAACTTCAGAAAATATCTTGGAAATATAAATCCCTTGTATACCGATAAAAAAAATCATGAGCCCTGAAAAAAACCAAACTGATGTAATAAGGGATGTATATCCACTAAGAGGTGCTGCAATGAAAAGATATCTAATAATAAGGTAAATAATGTAGCCCAATGCTGAAAGAGAAATCAGCAGTCCAGAGTAAAAGGCAAATACAAGAGGCAAACTACTAAATGATGTAATCGCATTGACAAGATGACCCAACTTTCGAGAAAATGAATAGCTCGTTGGACTCGTAGAAGTTTTATGAATTACTTGAGCGCATTGCTTGAAACCAGTAATAATCCATAGACCGCCAATATTAAGTTCGCGCTCTTGATGTAAAAGCAAGGCTTGAACGTAACGTTGAGACATTAATCTCGCTGTCACAATATTATTAGGCTGTTTTACTCCTGTAAAAAACCGAAATGTCCTGTAAAAAAGACTTCCTGTAATCTGCTCGAAGAACCCACCTTTCCGTTTTGACTGAATGCCGTAGACAACGTCGCTTGTTTCACTCTCCATGGTTTTTGCGAAATCAAGCAGCCATTGAGGGTCTTCCTCTAAATCACTATCAATCAGGAAAACTAATGCTCCTTTTGTCTGCGCAAGCCCTGTCATCATCGCTTTGTGATGACCAAAGTTGCGAGAGAGATCGACCGTGACAACATGGCTATCGCCCTCTGTGAGCTGGATAGCAAAATCAAGACTATGATCAGGTGATCCGTCATTCACTAGAATGATTTCATAATCTTCCCCCACAAGCTGCTTAGCTGCAGCACTTGCTTTTTGATGAAAATCAAAAATGTAATTTTCCGATTGATAAAGTGTTGTAACTATTGAAAGCTTCATCGGTTTGGATACTTCATATACTTACATGTATCTTTGCCACAATTAAATAACATATCTAAAATAGTAACTCCATGAGTAAACTGTCCCCAAAGTTGGGGATACTCTGGATACCCTGAATAGTCAAACCAGGTTAGTTGAATTCCACTTTTGGTAAATACTGCCTCATCGATATAATCCTTAGCCGCTGGACCTGAGATATATTCTGTACCACCTGCCTGCAAACAAAGATCTGCCAGACGTTCCGTCTTACCTTCAAGAAGCGTATAATCCCACGAATTACTAATGATTGTGTTAATATTTAAATAGTTACAAATAGCCTCAATAAAACAACGATTCAGCAGAGAGAGATGGGTATACGTTTTTTCAATATAAAGAGGTTTAAGCCATGTGGCAACTTCATCGAAATATGGCGCGCGGCCATAATTCCTAGATAATGCCTTCCAGTGAACCATTGCCCAATCTGAGATTGCAACCTCAGTATCCCTAATTTTCTGATGATACTTTCCTTTAACAATTACGGGAACCGTCAACCACTGCAATTCGTGCGATGTTTTAATTTGATTACGATTGCGCCAATCACGTCGTGTATACTGCATATCATCATAGAGAATAAATTCATCCACAGCTGCAATCATATCAAAATATCCCTTCCATGGAATATAGTTGGATTGCAAGATGGCAATTTTCTTCATGAAAATAAAAAATAGAATGCTACAGTTTCAGAGGTAAGCAATAGCTGCTGCCTTGAATTTGAAAAGCCTTTTCTTTCTTAGAACAAAAAGGAAGTTAATGCCTGTACTACTTGAACCTGTTGCTCCTCCGTAAGCCCTATCCAAAGCGGCAGCCGAATGAGCTGTTTAGATTGTTTATCCGTTACTGTCATCGCTCCATGAACACGTCCATACCGCTGCCCAGCAGGAGATACATGCAATGGCACATAGTGAAAAACGGCATTGATACCATTCTGTTTCAAGTGGTCAATCACCTGCTGGCGGTTGAACTCTGGCGCAAGCAGCACATAATACATATGTGCATTGTGGGTGCAGGTTTCAGGAACAATAGGACGACGCAATCTTCCTTGAGCCTCCAGCGACTCAAGCAATGCATGATAGTGACGCCAACTAGTTTTTCGAATTTCTGTGATGCGATTAGCTTCCTCTAATTGAGCCCAAAGAAAGGCGGCAATAAGTTCGCCTGGTAAAAAAGAAGAACCAACCTCTTGCCATGTATACTTGTCGACTGCCCCATGAAAAAATTGACTACGATTTGTTCCCTTTTCGCGGATAACCTCAGCTCGCAAGGCAAACTCAGGATCATTCACTAGCAGTGCACCACCTTCTCCTGAAATAACGTTCTTTGTTTCGTGAAAACTATAAGCTCCCAGATGACCTATGCTACCCAAAGCGCGCTCCTTGTAACGTGACATCACACCTTGAGCGGCATCCTCCACAACTTTTAGATGATGGCGTTTCGCAATAGCCATAATGACGTCCATTTCACAAGCCACACCTGCATAATGCACAACAACAATGGCGCGTGTACGAGGCGTAATAGCTGCCTCGATGAGGCGTTCATCTAAATTCAGCGTATCTTCACGAATATCTACAAAAACAGGCACTCCTCCCCTCAGTACAAATGCGTTGGCAGTCGATACAAATGTAAAAGAGGGCATAATAATCTCATCGCCCGGCTGAATATTGAGTAATAGTGCCGCCATTTCTAAGGCAGCTGTACAAGAATGAGTCAATAATGCCTTATGACAAGCCGTACGACCTTCGAGCCATTCATGACATTTTTTTGTGAATGGCCCATCGCCAGCTAAGCTTCCCTGAGCATGTGACTCTGCTATGTAGCCAAGCTCCTTGCCTGTCATATGAGGCCGATTAAAAGGAATCAATGGTCTTTTCATTTAAAAATTTTGCTCTTTTTCGTAACTAGCAACGTCATTAAGTTTTCCTCTGAAATTAGGATGAGGGACAGGCTCGAAAAAAATATTTAACCTAAAAACGGGAATAGAAATGGGAAAGCTAGCGTAAGAACTTGGTCTTAGGTTGGTTTTTAAAAGCCTGTGGCGCACCTTGACGGTGCGTAAAGGATTTGAAAAAGCAAGCTGAGGCCGAGTATATCGCGTCAGATTTTCTGTTTCCATTCCCGTTTTTAGGTTAAATGATGTTGGTAGTTACTATTCATACTAAGAATTCTTGGCTGCTTTATAAATCAAGCAAGTCGGGTTAGGAGCATCAGAAGTTAGTTCAAAATGCTCTAGAATAT
>CAYGFJ010000138.1:0-4896 GCA_964349115.1 uncultured Francisellaceae bacterium | reverse complement strand
GCAGCGTGCAACAATGGGTGGTCAATCTTCACATTCAGCCATTCTGATTCTGTCACAAGGGTCTCCACATTTGAGGTAAGCGCAAAGTATAGTCTGTTTGAAAAAAGGTTGCAAGCAGGGCTTCACTCATCTACTGATTTTTTTGTTCATACAGCTCTATTTACAGCCTTATACCTTCTTTTAATGCACTCGCTACTTTGAAATTCCTAAGTATTAATTATATAACACAAACTCACCATCCGCATGAGGGTGCCGTTGTCGCGGCGATATGAAGGAAAGCTTCGGTCTTCATAAGTACAAAGTCCACTGTGCTGAACCACCACACCGAGGTCTTTCAAAATCATCTCAGCAATCAACGGTAAATTGCCTTGAAATTTTTGAAGGGCACCGGAATGAAAGGCGATGTCCCACGCTTGATTTTTGCTGACAAAGGCCTCTCTCACTTCAGCACCAACTTCAAAATGATTGTGACAAATCGCTGGGCCAATCCAGGCCAGGCATTCACTGCCGGGACTGCTCATCTTTGCAAACGTAGCCTCAATCACACCTGCCGCTAGGCCTTTCCAACCGGCATGGATGGCCGCCACTTCTGTTCCACGATGATTGCTCACCAAAATCGGTAAGCAATCTGCAGTTTTGACAGCGCAAATCACCCCTGGTGTTTGGGTGATGACTGCATCGCCTTCTGTTCCAGGCAAAAAAGGAGCCATCACAGCGGTCGCACCATGGACTTGTTTTAGAAAGTGAATTTTGGAAGGCAAATCGGGCAGATCACCTACAACCGTGTCAAAACGAACATTATGTGGACTGGATGAAATTTCCATGATATATTGTGCTCCTGTTTTTAAAAAAGGAATGATGATGAAAAAACTTGATCTAACCCCCGCTGCCCCACTTGGCCGCAAGCTACGACTGCACAGAGGGAATTTCCCCATGAAATGCCTTGTGGGATTTTTGGGATTGCTCTCTTTAACAAGCTGCTCAAAGTCGCCCACCACCATCACGGCAAACCCAAATGATATTACATTGCAGGCCTGCTTCACACCAGGGGAAGACTGCACCAGCCTCTTGGCTGACCACATCAATGCCGCCCAAAAAAGCATTGAAGTTCAAGCCTATAGTTTTACCTCCTACCCCATTGCCAAAGCATTGGTGGCCGCATCAGCTCGTGGCGTTAATGTTCAGCTGATTTTGGACAAAAGTGATTTCAATCCGCAATATTTTTCATTTGCATCTTATTTTCTAAAGCATGGCCTTACAGTTTACGATGACAGTCAGCTTAATATTGCCCACAACAAAGTGATGATTATTGATGACAATACTGTTGAAACAGGCTCGTTTAATTTCACCAAAGCGGCCCAGGCCCACAATGCGGAAAACATGCTGATTGTGGAAAATGCCCCACTGGCTCAGGCATATTTGGCTAATTGGAAGCGTCGCCAAGCGCAATCTACCCTGGTTCCGATAATGAAATATTAAATAATTGTAAAAATAACTTGTTTTAATATTATAAATATAATATAATGTAACAAGTTGCTGAATCAACTGAGATCAAAAACAGAAAGGAGCGAAAACATGACAACCTATATTTATCTACATCAAGAAAGCCCAAAACTTCGTGACGAAGAGAAGGAAATTGCACAATATATGAAAAACTGCAATTTGAAAGCAGATCAAACCATTTCTGATGACCAACCCGGAAAATTGCACTGGACCTCACGGGCCATGCATGTCCTCATGAAAAAAGCCCATCAACATGACACCATCGTGGTATACGAAGCCAGCCACATTGCGTGCTCGACTTCACAAATGTTGGAAATCCTGGGCATGGCGGTCAGCCGCAAAATCAACATCCATTTTGCCAAGTACAACGCTCGCATCATGAGCAGTGAAGAACAAGTGGATACCCAGCATTTGCTCAACACCATCAGCAAAATTGAAAGTGACTTCGTGTCCAAACGCACATCACAAGCCTTGGCCCGCCGCAAAGCAGCAGGCTTGCCCTTGGGTCGCCCAAAAGGTCGTGGCAACAAGAGTCTGAAGCTCGACAAATATCGTGAAGAAATCGGCAAATACATGACCCTAGGCATCAGCAAAGCCTCGATTGCCAAACTCGTCGATTGCCATCCCCAAACTTTGTACGATTGGTTAGATCGCACAGAAACCCGCAACGACAGCGCTGAAGAGGTTTTGCACTAGGCTTATCTTTCATCGCCTCAAGGCAACTGAGGCCGTTATGCCACAGTCCGAACCCCTTCGACATCAATCGAGGCTTCCATCAATGTGTCATAGATTGAGGCAGGCAGGGCTTTTCTGACGGTGTCGAAGTCAGCGAAAACAGCAACAACGCCCGCATTGTCGCCAGAGATGGCGCCGGCGCCACAGACTTTGGCGGAAAGGCCCTGCACTTCTAAAGCATGGATGAGGGTTTGAACACGCTCAGGCACAACGCCGATTTGTTCGAGCAGGCGTTCGTTTTGGGTAATGGCAACCTTGAAGGCGTCAAAGTCTGTGGACTGAAGTGCTTCATAAATAGCTTCACTGACTTTTTCAAATTCTTTGATCAACTTGAGATGACGCTCAAAAAAGGCTTTGCTGTGACTCACACATTCACCTGTGCTGGATTCAGGCTTACCGGTTAAAATCAAAGTCAATGGAAAATCGGGCCAAATCAAAGGCTCCATGATTTTTTTGTGACGACAAAATCGCACCAGACCCCCATGGGCACTCACGTAAATATCGAGGCCAGATGCACGACCATGTTGCAGATTTTCAGCGTCTAAATTAAGTTGGAACAGCTCGTCCAAGCTTAAGTGTTTTTCAGTAAAAATGTTCAATGCATAATTGGTGCTGACAATGGCAGCGGCTGAAGAGCCCAAGCCAAAACCTTCAGGAATTTTGGAGTCGGTGTGAACAGAAAATCCTTCTCTGTGTTGACCACTTACTTTCTCTATAAATGCGCTTGCGGTGTATTCCAGCAAATGGAAAGGCTTCTTCAAGACACTGCGAATACTGCGATCCCCTTCTAAAAACTGATGATAACTGTTTTCAATTTTGGCTTTAAAGCGACGAAGATGCTGCAATGTACGTTCACGCTTGTGATCAAGATTGGCCAAATTGAACAACACTCCTGAGGTCTTGTTGGGCGCAATGGTGGTGTCGCAATAGCAATTGATGGCCATCGCAATGGCTGGAACGCCGTAGAAAATGGCGTGCTCGCCTGTCAAAATCAGTTTGGCAGGCGCGCGTACTGTGATGGGCTTCACTTCTCCATACATCCGCTGATGCGACTTGAGACCTGTCAGGCGATACCCTTTTTTTTGGTGTTTGGGGAAGTCAATGGTTTCTCCAGCTGTTGGGCGCTCGAAGCGATAAAAGTCTTCATATTCTGTGAGACTCAATTCCTGACGCAAGGCCAGCATTTCTTGATGCACTGCTGTAAACAAATGTTTTTCATACCCTGGCAAGACTGTGGCACTGAAATATTCGCCAATACACCCCGATCCGTAACTGTATAATCCCAAGCGTTTCCCTGCCAAATCACTGCGATGCTCCAGCAAAGAAATCAGTCCCACATACAAAGACGCGGTATAACAATTGCCGATGGTGCGGCCATAGGTCAGAGCATCGTCCAGCAAGCGATGGAGTTCCGCCTCAGAAGGTCGCTCCACCTGGTTGGTGATACACAATTTTTGCAAACCTTTTTCTGCCAAACGAGGAAAGGGAATGTGAAAGAGAAAATAATCGTGATCTTTAAAATGGCGGCCTGTTTGAGTTTCATAATCATGCCAGGCTTCTTTCAGGGCTTTTAAATACAATTCGCAGGAATATTTTCCATCGACGAGCGCTTCATCCCGATAATTGGGGCGCCAAAAGTCCATGGCCTCTTCGGTATGAATGCCCGTGCCTTCTTCAAACGCAACCAGTCGTGGATGTGCCGACAAAAGCAGAGCCACCGCGCCGCCGCCTTGGGAGGACTCTCCCGGCGTACCCAAACCGTAGCGCGCAATGTCAGACGCCACAATGAGTGCTTTTTTGGCAGGATGGGCTTTCAGCCAATCCAGGGCCAACATCAGCCCTCCAGTTCCGCTATAACACGCCTGTTTCAACTCCAAAACACGACAACGGGAAGACAAGTTCAACAGCCGATGCAAATACATGCCTGCTGATTTTGACTGATCAATTCCACTTTCCGTCGCAAACAAAAGAAGTCCAATGTCATCGACTGTTTGATTGGTCAAAGCCGTTTTGGCCGCATTGGCCCCCAAGGTCACGATGTCTTCATCGGGTGGGGGAACAGCCATTTGATACTGACCCAACCCCAAATAATATTTGTCCTTCTCCACCCCGCGCCCCTCAGCCAGCGTACTCAAATCAATAAAGTAGTGCGAGGTGTGAAATGCAGCAGACTCGATTCCAAAAAGGGCCATGGGCATAAAGGTGCTTGATGAAGGTAGCGCAGTATACAAAAATGCACCCTTTAACGCAAAAAAACCAGCGCTCACCAGAGTATGTGCTAGAAACAGCATCGCGAGTTTTCAGGAGCTTCTGAATTTGCCATAGACCTATTGCCACGAGAGCGAATTTGTTATAATCTACGCGTCCGAAAAATCATTAATGGTGGGATGTTAACACCAAATTGTGTTATGCGGGTGTAGTTTAATGGTAAAACTTCAGCCTTCCAAGCTGATCTCGCGGGTTCGATTCCCGCCACCCGCTCCATTTGCTCACATAGCTCAGTCGGTAGAGCACTTCCTTGGTAAGGAAGAGGTCGCTGGTTCGATTCCAGTTGTGAGCACCAGTTTAAATGGGTTGTTGTCAAGTTAAAAAAATAGGAGATAAACATGGCCAAAGAGAAATTTATACGAAACAAAGCGCACGTGAATGTCGGCACGA
>CAYGFJ010000137.1:0-4903 GCA_964349115.1 uncultured Francisellaceae bacterium | reverse complement strand
TCAAAACGATTAGGAACTTTCTCTAAGCAATTTTCAACAGTAACACGTGCCATTTATCTTTCCTTTTAACACAAATTGAATAAAAACAATCGCGCATTGTACCATAAGATTGCAAAAAGCCAAGTGAAATTTACACCATTTGCCCAGCTGCTCGGTACCGTTTTGCTTCGGACAAAGGGTCTTTGGCGGCATAAATGGCGCGACCAACGATGATGACATCGCTGCCATCTTCAACGATCACTTCATGGACGCTGCGATATTGCTGGCCCAAAGCATCTCCCTTTTTATCGAGATGGACTCCGGGGGTCATGACGATAAAATCGCTTGGGGTATCAAAGCGTTTTTGGGCGACAAAGCCCATCACAAAATCGGGATATTCCTCTGCCCAGGCCAGCATTTGAGATTGGGCATGGTGATCTAACAAATTGCCCTCTGAGCTCATTTGGAGCAGCAAGAGCAAACCCATGCCTGGTTTGGCTGCCGCTTTGAGGCCTTGAATGGTTCCTGGGCCCGCAACACCGTGGGCATTTACAATATGGGCCCATTCAGCGATGCGATATATGCCTTGGCCAAACTGATGTTTGACGGTTTCGCCAATGTCTGCAAATTTTCGGTCTTCGAAAATCAAGAAGTTATGTTTTTTGGACAGGGCTTGCAGCTGAGTAATCAGATCAGTGTCAAAATCTTCAATGATGTCAATGTGGGTTTTAAGCACACAGATCTCGGGGCCGATTAAATCAGCCAGGGCCAGAAATTTTTGCTTTGAAGTCACATCCAAAGACAAAGCAAGCCGTGTTTTTTTGAATTCGATTAAGTCCAAAAGACGCTGGCCCATGGGGTGTTTGAGGGTTCTCATTGACTGATCCATCCTTGTAAAGTTTTGCCTTCATAAGGCGACCACTTGGCTTTGCTGTGAAGCTTTTCGGCAGACACCGTGTCGCTGTGGTTGAGATCAACGGTAATCCACTCATCTTGATCTGGAAGATTGAAAATACGCTTGGCATTGCTGGAGGTCAGCGCGATGATTTGTTCGATAGAAATGAGGCCCTCATTGTGCGCATTGAGGAGAAGGGGGAGGGTGGTTTCAACCCCGGGAACGCCCGACGAGCACTGAGGATAAGGCTTTAATTTGTCAGCCAAAGGATGCGGGGCATGATCAGAGCCGATGGTGTCAATCCAGCCGGCGCGCAATGCGTCCCAGAGAAATTGGCGGTCTTCAGGGCTGCGTAGAGGAGGGTTCATCTGGGCTTTGCCTTTGAGCCTGGGATAATCATCCGTGTCTAAAAACAGATAATGAGGTGCCGTTTCGATATAAACTGGCAGGCCCTCTTGTTTGGCGTGATGAAGCAGTTCTAATTCCAAACGCGAGCCGATGTGCAGCGCATAGAGACGCGTTCCATAAGCACGCACGAGATCCACTGCAGTTTTGAGGGCTTTGACTGCGACCTCAGGAGAGCGGATTGTGGCGTGAAGGGCATAATGGTCAGCATGGATTTGCGACTGGTATCGCTTCATATTGGCCTGAATCATGGCCTCATCTTCAGCATGGACGGCGACCAGTAAATCAAGTTCGGCTGCAATTTTAAAAAGGGTTTCGAGACTGGCTTCATCGTCCATTAAGAGGTCGCCAGTACTGCTGCCCATAAATACTTTGACGCCGACGACCTGGTCTTTGACTTTGTAGAGTTCATCGAAATGGTTTTTGTCAGCGCCAAAGAAAAGGCCGTAGTGAAGGGGCAGTTTGGCAGCCTTCAATTGGGCATCGATCAAGGCTTTTTTTTCCATGAGGCGTTCAAAAGTGACTGTTGCAGGTTTGGTATTGGGCATGTCAAAAACGGTGGTGACTCCCCCTGCCAAAGCGGCTGCGCCGCCGCTCGCCCAGTCTTCTTTTTCAGGAAAGCCTGGGGTTCTGAAGTGAACGTGTGGGTCAATCAAAGCTGGAAGTTTGATCATATTTGATATTCCCGAATATCCTCACGCGAGAAAACGCGCTCGCAGTAATGGCAGGACAGACGGACATCACCACGCGCGGAGAGGACATGGAAAAGGGTGTCGATGGGCTCACGGCGCGTGATACAGTGGGCGTTGGGGCAGACCAAAATCTTTTTCAATACGTCTGGAAGGGCAGCGATCATTTTATTGACCACTTTGTAATTCTCGATGAGATTAATGCGAGCACCCTGGGCGAATACGGCAATTTCACCCGCTTCAGCTTCAGTCAAAAAGCGTCCACCAATTTTGATGATATCTTTTTTGCCCAAGCGTTTGCTCATCAGGTTTAAACCCAAAGTCACCGCCTCGGGATGGTTTTTGATGCCCAAGAGCTCAACAATATGCAAGGCTTGGCCCGCTGGAATGTGGTCAATCACTGTGCCGGATTGTATGGCTTCGACCAAGAGGGTTGTGTGAGTCATGAGAGGGCTCCCAACAGAATCGCTTCTCGCACAACGACGCCGTTTTTTGCTTGTTCAAAATAGTGGGCATAGGGCGTTGCATCAATGGCGGCTGGCAATTCTTCCTGACGAGGCAAGGGGTGCAAAATTTTGAGATGGGCTTTGGCCCCATGTAAGTCATCGAGGCAGAGTGTTTTATATTCCGCTGGAGCCTGTCCTTGTAAGCGCTCTTTTTGAAGCCGAGTGAGATAAAGCACATCCAATTTTGGCACAATCTCTTTTACTTCCCGATGAAAAGAAAACCGGACGCCCTGCAATTTTAAATATTCCAGCAAATAAGGGGGCAAGGTGCAAGAGGGGTCGCCTGCTACAAAATACAATCGCATATCAAAGTGGGCGGCGGCTTCCACCAAAGAGTGGACGGTGCGGCCATGTTTTAAATCACCCATGATGCCTAAGTGAAGGCCTTCCAGTTTTCCAAAGGCTTCGTTGATGGTAAAGAGGTCGAGCAAGGTTTGGGTGGGGTGCTGGTTGGCGCCATCGCCCGCGTTGATGACGGGGACAGAAGACACTTCTGCCGCCAAACGGGCGGCTCCTTCCAAAGGATGCCGAATCACAATGGCATCGGCATAAGACGAAATCATGCGAATGGTGTCTTGTAAGCTTTCCCCTTTCGCTGTTGAGAGGGCTGTGGTGTCACTGAATCCAATGGTTTGCCCCCCCAGTCGGAGGACTGCGGTTTCAAAGGACAAACGCGTGCGGGTGGAGGGTTCAAAAAAACAGAGGGCAATGATTTTGCCTTTTAAAGCCTCTGGTTGGGGTTTTTTCTGCAAGGCTTTTGCAGCGTTCAGAACCTTTGCAATATCATTGCGGGTGAGATCGTGGATCGACAGAAGATGGTTCATCGTGAGGGAGCTCCTAAATAGTCATTCCAAGACCGCACTGTGCTACGTCGACCTTGCAATTCCAAGAGGGAACGCAGGATCAGTTCTGCAATTTTAACATTGGTGATCAAGGGGATGTGGTGGTCGATGGCCAAACGGCGGATGGCAAAACCGTCTGTTTTTGAGAGGGTCTGCGGCAAACCTTGGGGGATGTTGATGATGAGGTCAACTTCATTGCCCGTGATCAAGCTGCCCACATTGGGCTCGATGGCCTCGCTCACCTTGAAAACACAGCGCGAACCCACGCCCAAATGCGCGAGAAAATCATGGGTGCCCTCGGTGGAATACAGCTGATAGCCTTTGTCATCCAGGGCTTTTAAGAGTTTTGCAAATTTGGGTTTGTACTCCTCTGCAATCGCCACCAAAATGCGCTTGCCATGAATCTCCTGTCCGGTGGCTTGCCAGGAAAGATAAAAGGCTTTCAGCAAATTGTCAGCAATGCATGCGACCTCTCCGGTAGAGGACATTTCAACATGGGCAACAGGGTTGGCGCCTTTGAAGCGATTGTAAGAAAACTGCGCGGTTTTGACGGCCACATGGTCGCACTCCAGGGTATTATAAGGCTGCTTCTGATATTGATTGACCAAGACTTTGGCGGCAATTTCGATAAAATTGTAAGGCGTCACTTTGCTCACAAAGGGAAAAGAGCGGGAGGCGCGGATATTGCATTCAATCACCATCAAATCATTGTCTTTGGCAATAAACTGAATATTGAAAGGCCCATGAATTTTTAAGGCCTGAGCCAGAGCTTTGGTGATTTGCTTGGCCCGACGAATCGTTTTGAGATATAGCTTTTCAGGCGGCAGAACAATGGTGGCATCTCCCGAATGAACGCCCGCGCATTCAATGTGTTCGGCAATCGCATCCATGACGACTTCGCCATTCATGGCCACGGCATCCATCTCCAATTCTTTGGCATTTTCAATAAATTGAGAGACCACAACGGGGTGGTCTTTGGATAATTGTGTGGCACTGTTGAGATAGCTCAATAAACTGGACTCATTTTCAACGACATTCATCGCAGCCCCAGACAATACATAGGAAGGGCGCAGTAAAACGGGATAGCCCACTTCATTAACAAAATCCCGGACATCCTCCAGCGTCGACACGGCTTTCCAGCGCGGTTGGTCGATTTTTAAATGATTGAGGAGGCTTGAGAATTTTTCACGGTTTTCTGCTTGATCAATCGAGAGCGGATGGGTGCCCAAAATGGGGAAGCCCGCTTCATACAAAGGCAGGGCCAAATTATTCGCAATTTGTCCCCCGACAGAAATGATGAGCCCCTTCGGCGACTCAAACTCCACAATGTCTGCAATTCGCTCGAAAGTGAGTTCCTCAAAATAAAGCCGGTCGGATTCGTCATAATCCGTCGACACTGTTTCAGGATTGGAGTTGACCATCAACATGGTGTGGCCGAGTTTTCTCAAGGTACGGACGGTGTTGACCGCGCACCAGTCGAATTCGACAGAGGAGCCAATGGCGTAAGGGCCTGATCCTAGGCAAAGTATGGGTGTCTTTTCAAGACAAGATTTCACGTCATTCGACGTCCCATGATAAGTCATATAT
>CAYGFJ010000136.1:0-4916 GCA_964349115.1 uncultured Francisellaceae bacterium | reverse complement strand
AATATGACGTCTGATGACATGATTGACTTGTACTCGGATTATTTAATTACTCAGAGTCAGCAAGCGACGGCGACAGGGCTATCTGTCATGATGGATGGGTTGATCAGCCATGATCAAGTCACTCGTTTTTTAAATGGCAAGCCTCATCTTCTCTTGCCCACCATCAAAAGCCGTTGTCAGTTGATCAGGCAAGAAGGCCTGCCTCATGCCCATTTCGAACAACTAGCCGCTCAACTTGTTTTCCCTCAGCCCCTGATTGCCAGTTTGGCCGCTTTCAAAGACACCTCTCTGACCGACCTCATCGAAACCCAAATGCGTATCCTCTACGATGCTGTCGCCTTAAAGTCACAACTTCCGCACGCCAGTCTTCATTTTCCCGATTTGTACGCTCAGATCAGTGAGCAGACCAAAAGCAAAACCCTCATGGATCTTCATCACCGCTACGATTTTCTCATCGAAAAAAAGCAACTCCTCCAAAAGCAAGTTGCCCTGAACCCAGAACTCATGCTGGCCCAGCTGCTGCTTTCCCAGTAAAAAAAGCCCCCACATTGCGGAGGCCTTTTTTGTCATGGGTATTACATTACAACACAACAGCTCTTGTGTTCTTTAGAATCAGTAGCTGCTTGAGCGTCACGCGCTTCTTGCTCTGCCAAGGTGTGTGCAAGCACGGGGAGGCTGGAAGCAGCAGGTGCAGTAGATTTTGGTGGACATGTAGATACAGTTACCTCTCTGAAACCATTATCCGGATCATATGCACCAGCATTAAGTGGTTTCAGTTTCACTGGGGCTGCCCCAGCTGCAGACATCGGGTCATCCAGTGCATAATCAAATGTTGCCCTTTCTCTTCTTAGTTTAGTTAGTGTAGGCTGTCCTGCTGACATATCAATCTCCTTAAATTTAGTGTTAATGAAATTATTAACAGGCCACATGATATTTTAATAAAATATTTATGTCAATTAATTTATTGTTTAAATAATTTTTATAGTTTTTTTATTTGAGTTGGTCTAGGATAGGGCCGAGCTTTACAAGAATTCAAGATAATATGACGATGATGAAGCGCTGTGAGGGTAGAACGATGGCCGACGCTGATGAGGGTGGATTGGGGAAGCCGGGTTTGAATCAGGTGATAGAGTGTGGTTTCAGATTCTTCGTCCAGGCTGCTGGTGGCTTCATCCAAAAGAATCCAGTTGGGTTTGTGAATGAGGAGACGGGCGAAGGCTAAGCGTTGTTGTTCGCCTAAAGAGAGTTTTTGCGACCAGTTTTCGACAGAGGAAAGGGTGGGAATCAAATGACTCAGACCGACAGCAGTCAAAGCTTCAATGATGTGGGATTCATTGTAAACAGTGGGGTCGGGGAAGACCATGGCATCGCGCAAGCTGCCTTGTGGGAGATAGGGTTTTTGAGGGATGAACCAGAGCGAGGCTTCTGGTTTTGTAAGGGTGCCGCTTGCAAAAGGCCAGATGCCAGCAATGGTGCGCAGTAAGGTGGATTTGCCAGCGCCGGAGGGGCCAATGATGAGGGTATGTTGGCCTGGGGTGAAAGTTTCATTCATGTTCGAAAATAAAAGGGTGCCATCCGGTTTGAAGAGAGAGAGATCCTTTAATATCAAAGTGGCAGCGCGATGGTATTCAGTGATGAGATGTGAGTAGGGAAAATCTTTAGGAAGCTCTGCTTGTTCACTTTCTGCGAGCAATTGTTGAAGCCGTCCGGCTGTTGCCGAAACCACTGCCAACTGCATGTAATGCGTGATGAAGAAACTTAAGGCATCGTTGACCACAGCAAAGGCTTGGGTGATTTGAGTGATGCCACCCATCTGGTATTTTCTTGCAAAATAGCCGGGCAAAGCCAACAACGTGGGGATGAAATTGGCCGTCAAGCCCACCAAATTTGTGAAGAGGGCCAAGAGCCGCTGGCGTTTTAAGATGAGAATGAAGTTAGACACCACATCATTAAATTTGGTTTGCAAGGCTGAGCGTTCATAGGGTTCAGCTTTATAGAGAGCGATTTGCTCAGCGTTTTCACGGATCCGCATCAGGTTATAGCGAAAAAACGCTTCAAATCGCTGTTGTAAAAAGGACAGGCGGATCAAGGGGCGGCCGATGATAAAGGTTAAAGCGGTGTTCACCACGCTGTAAATGAGGGCAAACCACAGCATATCTCCTTGCAAAATAAAACTGTGTCCGTGAAGGAGGGGAATGCGAATCGGGGTCGAGAGTCTCCAGAGAATCATGGCAAAAAAAAACATGGAGAGGACGGCGTTTAAAATCCCCAAAATCAAGGCTGAAAAAATAGAGATGATTTGATTGACGTCTTCACTGATCCGTTGATCGGCATTGTCGATGGGGCTGCCAAAGGTTTCGATTTGGTAATAGGCCTTCGAATTCATCCATCGGCTGACAAAATGGGCGGTCAGCCAATTGCGCCAACGGATTTGCATGAGCCCAAAAAAGTAATCCTGAAAGGCCGAAAAAATCGTAAACGCCGTAAACAAAATCGCCGCCACCAGGGTCAAATGCAAAATGCTGTGAAGATCATAGTTTTGAATGGCGTTGAAAAATTTGCCATTCCAGTCATTCAAAAAGACATTGGCCCCCACCACAAACAAGACCAAAGCAATGCTGATGATTAAATACAAAAAGGAAAACTTCACGCTTTTGTCACGGGAGGTCCAGTACAGCATGATTAAGGCAAAAAATTGCTTGAAGGAAAGTTTTTGCTGTATACCGTTCATTGGACGCTTGTCTCAGTCAAGCCATTGACAAAAACTTCAGCCCAATTGTAATGAGTGGCCTCCGACAACTCCCGCATACAGCCGGGGCTGGTGATATTGATTTCAGTCATGTAGTCGCCAATGACATCCAAGCCTGCAAAGAGGATGCCTTGTTCTTTCAAGAAAGGCCCAATTTCTTTGCAAATCCATTGATCGCGTTCGCTCAGGGCTTGGGCTTTGAAGTGGCCGCCGGAGGCCAAATTGGCACGGGCTTCACCTTCGCGGGGGATGCGGGCCAAACTCATGGGAATGGGTTCGCCATGCAGCAGGATAATGCGCTTGTCGCCCAGACGTGCTTCAGGCAAATACCGCTGCGCCATAATGTGCCGTCGGCCATGATGGGTCAGCATTTCAAGCATGGTGGTAAAATTGGTGTCGCCCTGTTTCACATGAAAAATATTGCGTCCGCCCAGACCATCCAAGGGTTTTAAAATGATTTCCCCCTGTTCATCCCAAAACTGACGCAAGTCACTTTTATTGCTGGACACCATCGTCGGTGCAATACAGTGGGGGAAGTTGAAGATCACCAGCTTTTCATTAAAATCCCGAATCGCGCGCGCTGAGTTGACCACCCTGACTCCAGCGTCTTCTGCCCGCTCCAAGAGATAAGTCAAAAAGACATAATCCATATCAAAAGGCGGGTCTTTGCGAATCAACAGTGCCCCAAAATCTTTCAAAGGCTTTTTGGTTTTGTCACCCATCTGGTACCAGGCCTGTGGCGCTTTCTTGATGTCGCAAGCCAGTACCGCCGTCGCATGCGCAAACGCCTCACCCTTCTCCAGCAACAAATCCTGCGATTCAAATACAAAGACGTTCATCCCCCGCCGCAGCGCGGCCTCAATGATCATGAGCGAGCTGTCGCGGTAAACAACCAGTTTGTCGAAGGGGTCCATTAAGAGGGCTAAGTTCATGGGTTCAATCCAAGTGGTGGTGTGTGATCAGGTGGCGCGATAGCCCAGCAGTGTAACAGCCTTCAGTCCTCTCGATCAATATCACCCAAGCGTTTAAAATATTGCTTGTATTTATATTTTTATCATGTTATCATGAAAAAAGTATTATTAACTTATAAGGAGAGATCGATTATGATAGGCTGTGTGGTGGTAATTGTGTTCCTAATTCTTGGGTTGGGAACGGGCTTGAATTTTAGGGCTGCTAATAGTGACAGTAAGTTTTTGGAGGGGGCGGATTGCTTGTCTGACCATAGAAGCCTTCCTGAACTAGCACTTAAGTTTTGTCATTATACTCTTAGCACGTATGAAGGTTACAGCAATTTTCAGTGGTACTCTCACGCGGATTGCGAGAACCCGCTTCGTCAAAAAACGATTATTGAGCGTGCGGAAACTCTATGTCAGCAGGCTATGAAAGACTATTCTAATGAGATGACTGGTGGAACTATTTGGGCGGTGCTAACAGCCCTGGCAGTAACCTCACTCTTGGTGATGGGCTGCGTGTCGGAGCCTACTAGCAGAGTAACAAGGCAGAGAGTAGCTGAAGCACGCCATTCTTCAACAGGATTAGCTTTAGGTGATCTACATGATGTTGTAATAGAGCCTGTCTCAGCAGAAGTGGGAAGCTTAGGAAGAACAGCCCCCACTATGGTAGCAACTGCCTTTCAGGCGGCTATAGCAGATTCCACTGCTGGCAACAGAAGTTCAACATGCACCGACATCATTGTTCACCCAGGCGTATACAATCCAGCGCTGGGTTAGCATGAACCCTCTCGCCTATGCTAAAATCACCCCTTATTGATGACAGCAAGAAGGGGTTGAGATGGCGAAGGCTTTGCAGATTGGTGGGGGTAATTTTGCAGAATTGGTGCAAGGCGACTTTCTATTTGTAGACAAAACAGCGCTGTTTATTTCTGCTGTGTTGACTGACCCCAGCAAGGCTGTTGTCATTACCCGCCCCCGACGTTGGGGCAAGTCGCTCAATATGTCGATGCTGCATTACTTTTTGGCGCCAGAGGTCAATGGAATTGCGACCCACGGACTATTTGATGGCTTGGCCATTTCGAAGATTCCTGGGAATTATATTGAAAAATATCAAGGCAAATCCCCAGTCATTTTCTTGAGTTTTAAGGATTTTAAGGCATCGAGCTTTGAACTGGCTTTATCGCTGTTTGAGATCCAGCTGAAGAAGATGTTTC
>CAYGFJ010000135.1:0-4937 GCA_964349115.1 uncultured Francisellaceae bacterium | reverse complement strand
CCTCTGACCTTATTTATTTTCCACATGCTGTATTGACATAATTATATTTTTAATATAAACTCCATCCATCGTTCATCAAAAAGGAGAATATTATGGCTGCTGGAACAACACTTTCGGTAGAGGGTACTATAGAGGATATGCGCTCCAAGGGGGGCCCCGACAACTTCACGCTGGCCACAAACTTACTACGGCTAAAAAATACTCTGCAGCCCTTGGGGTTCAACGACTCTGAAGTGCTGAAAGTGCTGGATTTGGTTTCAGCCGAATATCGAAGAAAGGATCCAGCCAGCATAAAAAAACTTGTGAAAGACACGGGTGGTTTTTTTCAATTACTGCAAATAGCAGAGGAGTCTCCTCGTTCCCTGCTTTATAATCCCTTATCTTTACAGATTATTCAGACCATAAAAACAGTTCTCCCCTATACTGACCCTGAGCTCTTCGAAGACTGTAAAAATCAAATGAAGGTTTGGGATATACTGAAACATCCTAGGAATAAGGATAACCTTGAGCAGTTACTTGCGATAACCAAAGAGGCAGATGGGATAAAATTACTGCAGAAGTGTGGTGTTATTAAACATATATCAAGAAGCGCAGCTACTGACTTCAACAAGGCAGAATGGTTTGTTATTGAGCAACTTACAGAAATCCTTGGCCCGCCGCCAAAAGGCTCATTACTATTTGAGACGACAATTGGAGAAACCTCATCACGATGGGCGGCAGCGACAAGAGTTGCAGCTGCAGGAGGAGTACAACGTGATATGGCAGAAGATATCACTAAGGCCGTGGCTCAGAGTATTGTCGCTCAACTCCAATCAACGAACTTTGAAGAGAAGAGACAGGCTCTGATTGACTTATTAAAACACTGCAAAAAAAATACTGGAAATCAAATTCTGTTTGTACATGCTGATGCGTTGGCGCACATACCGCCTGATTCTCAACATAATTCTCAGGTTGCACGAGGACTTTTGAGCCGAGTGAAGAGCGAATTAGAGGCGGCTAGTGGAGGAACCTCTCGTCCCCCCTCTGTTGCTACACTTTTTCTAGGCAGTACCCCTTTACGCCCTGAAGAGAGCCACCACCTTATAGAGGAGGCTATAGCAGCTGAGCGTGCTCGTCAGGCGGCTGCAGAAAGCAAAGCTGCAGGGAGCCGCCCAGCTGCAGGAGGCCCAGCTGGCAGAGGGTGAAGTGCCTATTTAAATGATCCGTTGATACTCCATAAACTCGAGGCCTGTGATTTTTGAAAAATCTTTGACATTTCGGGTGATAAGGGGGTAATAGTGTCGACTAAGATTCCCATAGGTTGCTCACGGGGCTTTGGCGATTACGAATCTTTTTTAAGTCCGTTTGAAAATCCGATTTTTCTTGAGGGGAAAAGACTTCCAGTTTTTTTGAAAAATGGGCTAAAATGGAGCATTTAAAGCTGGATCATCCAGTTAACCTGAGTGCAGATCCATTATCTACGCCATTAATAGACTATGAGAGGAGATGAAAAGGCGAAGTGATTCAGCGCTTTTTTAATTCGCAAAATATGATTGCACTAAGACCTTGATTGACGTCAGCTGAGCTGGTCTTGCGAATCCAAGTGCTCTCCCAATACCACAAAATTCTAACTTACGTTACCATTCCAAGCTCAGTGTCATAACGAATGGAAACTCTCATGAAAAAAACCCTCTTTCTCGCCACCGTGGCAGGGATCTGCCTGTATCTAAACCCATGCTCAGCGCTAACGCTCAGTAGCGCTGTCTTGAAAGACTCCACCACTCAAATGACCTTTCCTGTCCAATTTGCATATTGCAAGGCCAACGGTCATGGCGGCGTTGAGCAAAGCAATGACATCAGCCCACCCCTGTCCTGGTCCAATGTGCCTGCAGGAACACGCTCGTTTGTTTTGATTTTTAGCGACCCCTCCGCACCCAACTCCCCCAATTTTAATGTCCCTGGCAAAACGATTGCTCTCGACGTCCCCCGTGGCGGCTTTTATCATTGGGTCCTCATCAACATCCCTGCCAAAACAAACGCTCTTCCAAAAGGCGCTGGCTCCACAGGTTTTGTTGCAGGCGGAAAACAACCTGGCCTCACTGCTTACGGCTTGGCTGGCTTAAACTCCTATACCGATGTCTTTTCTTCGCCTCTGTCCTCTCGCGTCTCTTTTACAAAAACCTCACTCAAAGGCGAATATGGTCAATATGATGGTCCTTGCTCTCCTTTCAATGATCTCGCCCTTCATCAATATACCTTTACGCTCTATGCCGTTGATGTGCCAACATTGCCTCTTCCAACTACAGGGCACTTTACCGCTGATCAAGTCATTGCTGCCTTAAACGGCCACATCTTGGCAGAAACCCAATTGGTCTCGCCTTACACTACCAATAAAACTCTTTTGTCGAAATAGCTTCCCTTTTAATCAGTATTGTTACACTATTCGCTCCCATACCCAAAAAGGAGATACCAGATGGCAGCTGCCTTTGACATACCAATGACCATTCCAGAAATGGTCGATCAAGCAGAAGGCCCTTATGAAGCCAGCTTGGTTGCGCTTGTGGCCGCAACAGAGGGAAACGCTGATTTATGCAAAAAGGCCCTCAGCAAAATCACAGCGACAGAAAACCCCTTTATCAATGCTTGGTTTGCAGGACGAAGCCTCATGGCAAATGCTCTACTGATGTCCCACCGATCTGTCGATCCTGCACAAGCTTACTTTCTTTTGAACGCGCTCACCATCAGTCTGGACAAGCAGCTGACTGATTTAGCAAAAAAAATACACGGAGACCCCAGTCCTGTTGAGAGCTATGATCCATTTTTCTTAGCTTGGGCCTATGGTTATTTCTATAAAAGTGCCCCTACTGAAATCACAGAGACCACCCCCGCATTTCTGGAAACGCTGCTCAATGAAGCATGGAACAGAGTCCTGGCTGCAGATGGTTTGCAAGGCAGGCCAGGCAAGCCTTGCTTTGACGATTTTATTTGGGTGGCTGTGATGTTTTATCAATTAAACCGTGACATTGCAGAGCGTGTTTGCATTCAAGCTCAGGAAAAATTTCGTGAACAAGGGCTGTCTTATTCTTCTTTCGCAGCAGCCGTCAACGCGCTTCCCCCTGGCGACTATCAAGCCTGGGCATTGAACATCATCTTGCATACAGAAGGGACTCGCCCTGAAGTCAAAGAATCTGCACAAGTCTATTTAAACCACGCACTCAGACTTTCAAAGCCAGAAGGAGTCTCAGATGTCAAATGGGCAGCCAATCTATATCTGGGAAACCGATGCTGATCACTCTTTCTGCCGCACTGCCGCTTCTTTATAAAATCCCTTCAGCTGCGTCATCTAGAATTTTCTGAATCTCTGGATTCTTAAAGCTGAGATACTTTGAAAATCCAGTGACCACTAAAGCGGGCGCCAACTCTTTAATCATATCGATGGTTTTGCGCCTCTCTTCTTTTGTCAGCCCAGGGGAGTCCAACAGTTTGAGATTGGCCAACACTGCCGCCATCGTTCCTTTTCGAACAGTGATGCCTTTGACAAGCAGACTGTTGGCTTCATCTGGTAATATATCTTCGGGTTTGATTGCCATGATACTCACCTCATCGTTTTGTTTTATTATTTATTTTCCAGGTCTTTCTAAATGTCATTATGCCACAGAAATCCATCATTGCACTTCATGGTTGAATGGACCTATGTAGACAAAGGCATGGGGGGTATGGGTATAATCACCCCATTTCACATACACCAAGATTCCTTTGCTTCATCCACATCAACAGAAATTAGTCGACATTTGGGATCGGCATACTCAAGCAGAGTTTGCAGAGCACGATGTTCACGAAACGATGAAAACAATGACGGATGCCCCCCATGTGCACAATGTGGCCGTGGCGATAGGGGGACAGGTTGGCCTCCTCAGTGATAAAACTTTGCCAGTCAAAGGCATCGAAAGTGCAGATCAATTGAGGAAAATATCATCGATATGAAGAGGTTTTGTTCTGTCATGCCAAAGCGCTCAGCCCTGGATTTTTGTCTTCAGCAATATTCATTTTTGATAGGAGGAAATTATGGCAGCAGGAAGATCAGAGATTAGCAGGCAAGTTGCTTTACTGGGAAATGGAGATTCAAGCAAGCGGCGAGATGCAGTAAAAGCTTTGAAAGTACTTGCACGCGATGCGAGAAATAAATCATTGATCGGCGAAATAGAGGGAGCAATCAAAGCCCTAGTGGGTTTATTAGAGGATCCCAGCGCTGAAATGAGAGAACATGCGGCATCTACTTTAAGTACCCTCGTTAACGATCGCCCTAAAAATCAACTGCAGATCCGAAAGATAAAGGGAGCAGTCGAAGTTTTACTGGGTTTGTTGATTGATAATACAGCAGAAGCGCGTATCAGTGCATTATCTATATTGGGGAATCTCACAAGCGACCATGAGTGTCTACTGCAGATCGGAAAGACAGGGGGAGCAATCGAAGTCATAGCGGATTTATTGAGCGATGATGAGGATGAAACGAGAGGATATGCTGCAGAAGTGTTGGCGCGTCTTGCTAAACAGTCTGAATTCCAACTGCTGATCAGAGAGGCGGAGGGAGTGATTCAAGCCTTAGTGGATTTATTGAGAGGGGATGGGCATGAAGGGAAAATACGGGCTCCACATGCTTTAAGGAATCTTGCTTACTATTCTGAAAACGCACTGCCGATCGCAAGGACGAAAGGGGCTATTGGGGCCTTAGTGGATTTATTGAGAGATGACAATGTTTTCGCAAGAGAGAATGCGCGTGGTGCTTTAGATAATCTTACCTGCCACGACTCCAGCATTGCTAAATTAATCCAAGCTGCAAAGGCACGTCCTGCCAGTGCTGCGGAGAATGCCGCAGCCAAAGCGGAAGCACAAGAACGAATGAGGCTGGCTCGAGAAAAAGTCATACAAAAGACACTTGAACGGGAACGCAGAAAACG
>CAYGFJ010000134.1:0-4955 GCA_964349115.1 uncultured Francisellaceae bacterium | reverse complement strand
CAAAACTTCGCAATTCTGGACAAGGGATTTCTTGACAGTCGAGGCCTATCGCTGAAAGCAAAGGGCTTGTTGGCCTATTTATTGAGCCGCCCAGACGATTGGGAAGTCCATGTACATCAACTCATAAAGTCATCAAAAGATGGTCGTGATTCTATTTATTCCGCTTTGAAGGAGCTGGAAGGCGCAGGCTATATTTCACGCGAACGTGTCAAAAACGAAAAAGGTCAAATAAAGTCTTGTGACTATGTCGTTTATGAGAAACCCACTGTTTCTGAGGCTTTGAGTCCACATCCGGCTTTTCCCGATCTGGACAATCCCGATCTGGTTTTTCCCGATCTGGAAAATCCGACACAACTTAATATAGAGATTACTAAGAAAGAAAATACTAAGGACAGACAAGCAAATAAAGAACTGCCTGCTTGTTCTTTTTCTTCTTCTGTTTCAGATGAGCTCATCGGGGAGAGTTTGACCCCAGTGCAAATGCAGCAGCTGGCAGAAGGGGTTGAGCAATTGCGGGAAGATGATTGTGTACGAGAAGCCTCGGCTCAAGACCTGCTGGGCCAAATCCAGTACAGCCTTTTGGACAAAAGCGCCTTTACGCAGACTGGCGTTGATTTCGCCTTTAAGCTCAATTCGATTTTGAAAGTCATTCGTTCTGGAAAGTGGCAGTGCCCCAAAGGGTATCGCAGTACTGCGGTTCATGCCCCAGTGGTGAGGCCGCAATTCAAAGCCGTCACGAAAGAGACGAAGCTCATGAGCATTCGCACCGAAATCGCTACAGCGCAACGACGCCTCAGTTCACATCAAACTTTTTTGACCTCAGCTTTGACACAGCAAAATCCTGCTTTTCGCAAAGCAGCGGAAGACAACATTGTTGAGGAACAGTTAAAGATTGAGGTTTGGAAAGCAAAATTGAAAACCCTCGTGGAGGAAAGTGAACATGCATAAATCAAATTTCTTTGACGGGGCCGCTGCCCTGATCAAAACCCCTCTCATGGATGAGTTCATGACGCCTGCGTTGGGTGGGAATCTCTCCTCTACACCTCAACGCAGGCTGATTGATTTCGCAAAAATGAACAACAGACGTAAGGAGCTAAAAGAGATGATAAAAATTCCACTATTGGCAATGGCTATGAGTAGTGTGATGGGGGTGACGGCGTATGCAGCCACGATCGCAGTCCCTGGGCCAGTCGATCAAAGCCAAGTGGGTCGCTATGTGACGACAACCATTGGTGCAGTGCCGGATCAGGTGGATCCTTTGCTTACGGTTGCGACCTTTAAATTTACGCCGGATGTAGAAACCATTGGTCAAGCGCTTAACCAAGTATTGCAGTATTCGGGCTATGCCTTGGTGCCACCGCAAGATCAAACCCCGCTGGTGCAACAAACCCTGACCAAACCATTGCCTTATTCAGTGAGAGCCTTGGGCCCAATTGAAATCAAAGACGCCTTGACGGTATTGATGGGACAAAACGTTTTTATTTTGGTCGTGGATCCCCTTCATCGCCTGGTTAACTTTGATGTAAAGCCTACTATTTTAAATGCACTTTATCCCCAAAAAGCAGCGGCAGAAGTGTCATCTTCCAATCTTTCTAACAGTTAAATGGAGTGTATAGCATGCAAAATGATAATGGTTTGTCAAAAAAATCGATTCAATTTAAATGGTCTAAAAAGCACGCCGTGATTGGCTTAGTTGCTTTGCTTGTCGCGCTGATATTTGCCTTCATTCTGCCAAGTCATAAAGGGGTTGATCATGGAGTTAATGCCTCTGCCGTCAATCAGGCAGAAGATTCTGGGTCTTCTAGCAATATGGATGGATATAACATCAACACAGGGGCCTCAACAGCAAGTTTGCCTGTTACGGCACCAGGAACAAGTCAGTCAAGTGCGCCAAATATTGCAGCCGCTCCGACTGGGGTTGCAGATCAGTTGAATGCCATCACAACCCAATTGCAGACCATTCAAACTTCTTTAAACAGCAGCACACCAGCCAATATCAAAGAAATCAAGTCTCAGCTGAATTCTGTTGTATACGAAATCAAAGACATGATTGCAGCGTCAGACAGCAATATCAGTCAGCAGATTCAAAGTTCGTCCCAGTCCCTGCAAACTGAAATGGATGGGATGAAAGGCCAGCTCACCAATATTCAACAGTTAAGCCAGCCGGGCGCCTACATTGACCCATCCAACTTGCCTTTTACAGTGCAGTTTATTGATGCAGTGAGTGGGCAAAATGTGGTGACCGTGCGCTACAGCAATCTCTTAACCCCTCTGTCAGTCGGAGAGTCTTTGGCCGGCTGGACTTTGGTGAGTGCGGACTATGCCTCTCAATATGCTGTCTTTCAAAACAGCAAAGACCAATTGGTTAAAGCGGGCAATAACAGTGCCACAACAGGGATAGGAGCATAATCATGGGATTTATCATCGCACTCATTGTTTTTGGATGTGTCACATTGGGTGCCACCCACATCAATCACACCCATCAAGAAAACGCAGCGCTACAGCAAAAGGTTCAGGTTTTAGAAGCCCAAACCGATGGCAGCAATTTACATATTGATGGTGTTCCGGTGAGGAATTTAAGTGATGAATAAGCGTCTTGTAATCACTGTAGGGCTTGCCTTACCCCTGTCTTTTGGCTGTGTCAAAGCGTTGATGGCCGATCAATCGGGTTGGTCTTATCAACCCGGGTCAGAGGATAGCACCGCAACGCCAGCAGCACAGGATAATGAAAACTATGCGTTTCGATTTCCGATTTTTGAAGACGATATCACCCCAGACCAAAATGCGGCAGCAGTGGTACTAACCTCAGACGAAAAGCATCAAGCAGCCGTGTGGGGTTTGAGCCCAGGGGAAGAGATGCGTTACGTCCTTCTCATGCAAAATCGCTCAGGCATGTATTACAATCAAGACGGCGTTTTGGCAACACCCATTGATGTTTTAGGCTTGAATGCCCGCACGGACACTGAGCGTAACAAATATGCTGAACTTTCTGCTTATCAGGATTCAGTCAAACATGCCAAAGAGTTGGCGTATCAGAGCAGCTACGATGCGGCAATGAAGCAATTAGGCGTTCAGTATCATTTAACGCCCATTCGTCCTTTTGATGTCTCGCCATTCTCACCCTACAAAAATGCCCCAGTGCAATTACAGTCTGGAGATCGCCTCATGTTTTACGTCCATCCTGGGGATAACACGGTAGAAATCACAACCGACCTGCTCAAGATGATGGACTCCGATACAGGGGTTCAGCTGAATGTCTATTTTATGGGAAATGCAACACAAGGGGACGCTGTCAGCTGGGCCAAGGCCAATAATATCCCAGAGGTCATGGTGCAAAGTGGGGCCATTACGCTCAATTTGAGCTTTAACAATTCACAAAACGTCGAGACGACGCCTGCGATGTACTTGGTTCGCAATGGGCAAAGTCAGGCTGTGAATTTAAGCAAGTTTTAGGAGCCCCCATGCACATCACAAAGACTGTAACTGTAATTGCCTTGATGGGAAGCATTGGAATTGCTCAAGCAAATTTGATTGTCGTCCAGGATTTTGGAACAGGCGTTCCTTTGGGTCATTATGTGGATTTGTCGATGGTGCCCACACAGCAGGATTTGAATGCAGCCCTCAGCAACACCAATGAGGCCATGCAAAACGCAAAAATTGACATGACGGCCTTACAACTTCCTGTTGCACAAAATGACTTTACGCCAGGCCCTGTTGCAAAACACCTGATGTCAGTCAAATTGACAACGCCCATTTATGTGGTGGGTGTTGATACGCAATCATTGTCCTGGGCAGAACAAAACAGCGCATATTTAAAATCCATTCACGCTTTGGGCTTTATGATTGGAGCCACTACCAGTGATCAAGTGGCCCAGTTTGAAGATGAAACCGGCTTGACCCTCTTGCCCGGCAATATTGAAGGGCTCAATGCACTCATTGGCACTTCGCATTACCCTTTCCTCATTGATCATGGATGGGTGACGCAATGAGCTCAAACAATACCAGCGCTCGTCCAGCTCAGCAGCCTCGTCCCAAAAAGAGAGGCAATCGCATCATCCAGGCTGTTAAATGGGGGGTGTCTGGTCTTGTATTTGGATTTTTAATCACATTTGGTGTCAGTCTTTTTGAAGCTATTCGTATCGGACTGTTAAACGTTTTGGCTGATTTGGTGGGTGAGTACGGTAGTTTGATGATTGAAATTGCAAGCCGTAGTTCTGCTGTAGCCAGCCTCATTTGGCAGGATCAGTCTTTAGCTCAGGCGAATCTCACACAAGACTTTGGCAGTGCAACAGTCTTTTGGAGCAATCATGATCCTGTCAATGCTGCCCTGGCCCAACTCAAGTATTTTTTGCTGGGTGTTTTTTATTTAGCTGAGTGGAGTCTCAAAGTGGACGTACTCAAGTTTATCAGTGTGTTGTGTTCATTCATGGTTTTTGTTTTTGCGGCGATGCTGGGGGGACTGGACGGCCTTTTGTCCCGTTACATCCGCACTGCAGAAGGCGGGAGGGAGTCCACCTATGGCTACCATTTTTTGGCAGATTCAGTTTTCAAAATCCCGTTTTTATTAATGCTGGTGTATTTGGCCCTGCCTTTTTCCATCAGTCCTTTACTGATCGTGTGTGCCTTGAGTCTGCTGATTTTTATGTTTTCAAGAACCAGCACCAGCCATCTTAAAAAGTTTATGTAGGAGGAATGTGATATGACGATCAAAAGCAAAGTGTTCAGTAGGGTGTGTTTTTTATTGCTTTTAGGAGGAGTTTTTTCAAACACAGTGGTTTATGCGGATCAAGCACAGATGCAGGCGCAACTGGTTCAAGTGATTGAACAACTCCAGCAAATCAAACCCTTGATTGCGGACGCCTATGCGGAAGAGCCCGCCAATTTACGCGATCAAGTTCATCTGAAAGCCTTTATGGGATCGGATGGACAGATGCATAACGGCGTTACAGAAGACC
>CAYGFJ010000133.1:3258-4969 GCA_964349115.1 uncultured Francisellaceae bacterium | reverse complement strand
GCATGCAGGTTTTGGATGACGCCTTCACTCATGTAGAACAATGCAAAAATAATGGAGAGGGGCAGCAAAATGTATAAAGTCCCACGAACCATATCCACCCAAAAATTGCCAATGGTGGGCATTTCTCGCCGCGTCAATCCACGAATCAGCGCCACCAACACCGCCATTCCCGTTGCTGCGGACACAAAATTATGGACTGTGAACCCCAACATGTCCGTCGCATAGCTGATGGTCGACTCCCCCGCATAGGCTTGCCAATTGGTGTTGGTGGTAAAACTCATGGCGGTATTCACTGCCAACTCAAAATTGAGCCCATGAAAATGCGCTGGGTTGTAAGGCAATTTTCCCTGCAGCATGAGTAGGCCCAGCAAAAACAAAAAACCCATCAGGTTAAAACACAGCAGGGCTGTGAAGTATTCTCGAGCCGTCATTTCTGACAAAGGATTGATCCCTGCCAAACGATAGCAGAGGCGTTCAATGGGCCCCACCACCTTATTGAGCCCACAATTTTTCATCTCATACACTCGCGCCATATAATCGCCCAAAGGCTTCAGGAGCAAGACTAAAATAAGAAGAAATAGACCCAATTGGACGACGGCATTCTGGCTCATCAGGATTTCCTTGATTTGGCTAATTTTTTAATTTCATCCAAAAATGCATCGACGTCTTGAAATTGACGATAGACTGAGGCAAATCGAACGTAGGCCACTTCATCCAATTTGCGTAGTTCTTCCATCACCAGCTCACCCATTTTGCTGCTCTGCATTTCTTTTTCGCCCGTCGTTCTCATTTTTTGCATAATACAGTGAATGGCTTCATCCACATCACTCATTGCAACGGGGCGTTTTTCAATGGCACGCAAGATGCCAGAACGCAAACGTTCTTCATCAAAACTCACCCGCGCCCCATCGCGCTTGATAATGCGAGGCATATTGAGCTCAGGACTTTCATAAGTGGTAAACCGCTCGTTGCAATCGGTGCATTCACGTCGACGCCGAATTTGGTTGGTTTCAGGAACGAGACGAGAGTCAGTGACTTTGGTGTCTACTTTTTTACAAAAAGGGCAATCCATTATGCATGATCCTTATAAACGGGGTGCCGAGCACAGAGGGCTTTCACGGTGTGGCGGACCTCAGACAAGACTTTTTCATTCTCATGATTTTGCAATACATTCATCACACAATCAGCGACGATTTCTACGTCCGCTTCTACAAACCCACGCGAGGTAATGGCAGGCGTCCCCAAACGAATGCCGCTCGTGACAAAGGGCGAGGCCGGATCATTGGGCACCGCGTTTTTGTTGACGGTAATATTGGCCTGCCCCAGCGCAGCTTCAATGGCTTTTCCGGTGAGGGATTGCTTGACCAAAGACACCAACATCAAATGATTGTCTGTGCCGCCTGAAATAATGTCATAGCCTTGGCTTTGCAAGCGTTTGGCCATGATGCGTGCATTGTTCACAACTTGGTTTTGATAGACCTTAAACGAAGGCTGCAGCGCTTCCCAAAAGCAAATGGCTTTGGCGGCAATCACGTGCATCAAAGGCCCACCTTGAATGCCTGGGAAAATCATGCTATTTAATTTTTTGTGTAGATCAGGATGGTCTTTTGCCAAGATGAGCCCCCCACGCGGACCTCTCAAAGTCTTGTGCGTGGTGCTGGTCACCACATCCGCGATGGGCACGGGGTTGGGGTAAACACCTGCCGCGACC
>CAYGFJ010000133.1:0-3248 GCA_964349115.1 uncultured Francisellaceae bacterium | reverse complement strand
ATATGGGCCATGTCCACCATCAAATAAGCGCCCACTTCATCGGCGATGCTGCGAAAAATATTCCAATCCATAATGCGGGAATACGCTGAGAATCCAGCAATAATCAATTTTGGCTGATGCTCCCTCGCCAAACGTCGCACTTGATCATAGTCAACCAAGCCCGTATCAGGACACAGCCCATAAGGAATAGCATTAAACAATTTACCTGAAAAATTGACCTTGGCGCCATGGGTCAAATGTCCGCCCTGATCCAAAGCCATGCCCAAAATAGTGTCTCCCGGCGACAACAAGGACAGCAACACCGCCATATTCGCCTGTGACCCTGAATGCGGTTGAACATTGGCATAAGCTGCCCCAAACAAAGTCTTCGCCCGATCGATGGCCAGTTGCTCAACAATATCTACAAACTCACACCCACCGTAATAGCGTTTTCCTGGATACCCTTCGGCATATTTGTTGGTGAGAATGGACCCCTGCGCTTTCAAAATCTCAATAGACACATAGTTTTCTGAAGCAATCAATTCAAGATGTTCTTCTTGGCGTTGCTTTTCCTGTGCAATCGCTGCAAAGACTTCGGGATCATTCATCAGCAAAGTTCCTTTTTAAAATGAAAGCGTTTTGCATCTTAGCCGAAAGGTGTTTTTCTGCAAAGCCGACGTCAGTGATGCGCAGCGCCCATATAAGCACGGAGCAATGCATTGATGCGAGATTGGTAACCTCGACCCTGGCCTCTCAGCCAATCTAGAACATCTTCGTCAATACGAATGGTGATCCGTTCTTTGATTCGGTTATTAGGGATCGCCCATTTTGCAGTTTTCCAAAATGCTTCGTCAGCAAAAAGCGTATCAGGGTCTGACAAGCGATTGTCTTCGAGCTGTTTTGCAGTCATTGCATCAACACGCTTCCAGTCACTTTTGGTGTCTGCTGGCAATGAGTATTTGCTATAACTCACGGTCTTTGTACTTTTGATAGAATTGCGCTTCATTTTTACATGCCCTCCTCGCTGAAATAATCCGATATTTGTCAGCCCTTTTTGTATAAACAACAGCGAGCAGACGTCCTTCAAACTCACCTATTGCTAAATAACGCGCCTCGCCCTGACGATCCGACTTTCTCACTACATGAGAAGTCAATAGCAATTCTGCAGCTGCAATAAAAGATAAGCCATGCTTTTTGATATTGCTCGCTTCTTTGTTTGGGTCCCATTCAAATTCCATTAGACCATTATGCACGAATGTACATATTATTTCAATCGTGATGAGAGAGGGATATAATCCCTCCTTCGAGAAAATAGGAGCCCTCATGCGTCACATCAAAGTCATTGGCAGCTTTAGCATCGCGATGATCAGTGTTTCTGCCATTTTGAATCTGCGGGGCTTGCCCATGATGGCGGCATTGGGATGGCAGGCGATTTTCTTTTATGCCTTGGCTTGCTTGTGCTTTTTGATCCCGAGCGCGATGGTCTGTGCGGAATTGGCAACGCATTATCCCAAAAATGGGGGGATCTACACCTGGACGCGTGAGGCTCTGGGGTCGCGTGCAGGGATCCTCGTCATTTGGATGGAGTGGGTCAATAATATTATTGGCTTTCCTGCCACTTTGTCCACGATTGTCCTCACACTATCCTATGTCGGATTTCCCGCATTAATGTTGAACAAAACACTGATCTTTGCTGCGATTTTACTGATTCTCTGGGCCTCTATTTTGTATAATTTGTTAGGGATTCGCGCTTCTTCTCGGCTCAATGTGATAGGGGCACTGTTGGGGACGATTCTGCCTGGCCTATTTATTATTGGATTGGGCATCGTTGGCATGGTGCATCACGGCTTTCCGCATTTACAAAACACTTCATTTCTTCCTGGATTGAACATCCACCATCTTGCCATTTTTGTGGGTGTTTTGTCTGCCTACTCCGGAATGCAAGTCACTGCTTTTCACGCAGAAAATGTGAAGAACCCAAAAACCGCCTACCCCCGTGGACTGTATGTGGCGGCCTTCATCGTCTTTGTTTTGACGAGTTTGGGTGTCATGTCGATTTTCTCGGTCGTGCCCATGGACCACATCAATTTAATCAACGGCGTCATGCAAGCGTTCTCTGCTTTTTTTACTGAATTCCACATGCTCTGGTTTATCCCCGTCTTAGCCTTGTTGATTGCCTTCGGCGGCATTTCTTCCTTAAGCGCCTGGTTGGTCGGCCCTGCAAGAGGCCTGCGAGAAATGCTACACGAACACAAAATGTATCCCTCAATCACTCTCCTCAACAAAGGCGAAATGCCCACCGCCATCCTGCTGATCGAAGGCATCGTCGGCACTGCTCTCGCATCCAGCTTCATGTGGATGCCAACGCTTCAAAGCGCTTTCTGGCTTTTGGTTGCCTTAACCAGCCAATTCACCGTTTTGATGTACATTTTCGTTTTCGTGAGCGCGATCAAACTCCGTGGTGCCAAATGCGGTATTTTATTCTCCCTGCTCTCTATTCTCGCCATCATCGCCTCAGCCATCGCCTTTTTATTTGGACTCTTTCCTTTGCAAAGCCTGTCTCCCCACTACACCCTCCACTATGTTTTCATGCTGCTGGCAGGAGACTTCATCATCTTGATTTTGCCCTTTGCTCTCTTCAAAAAATTGCGTCAACACTAAGGAATTATTCAATGAAACACATCCACATTTTAGGCCTCTGCGGTACCTTTATGGGCTCACTCGCCATCATTGCGCGCGAAATGGGGTACACCGTGACAGGCTCAGATGAAAATGTTTATCCGCCCATGAGCACTTATTTGGAAGAACAAGGGGTCACGATTGTTCAAGGCTTTGGGGTGGATCAACTGGATCTCAAACCCGATGTCATTGTCGTGGGCAACACCATGAAACGCGGGATGCCCATTGTCGAGGCCCTCCTCAATCAAAAACTCAATTTTGTCTCAGGACCCCAGTTTTTGGAAGAATATGTCTTAAAAAGCAAATGGGTCTTGGCGGTCACAGGCACCCATGGCAAAACAACAAGCAGCAGCATGTTGGCCTGGGTGTTGGACTATGCAGGCCTACAGCCTGGATTTTTGATTGGTGGCATTCCCTTGAACTTTGGCGTGTCTTCTCGCTTGGGAGGGTCTGATTTCTTTGTGATTGAAGGCGATGAATATGACACTGCTTTTTTCGATAAACGCTCCAAGTTCGTCCACTACTGGCCACGCACCCTCATTATCAACAATATGGAGCTGGACCATGTTGATATTTTTGAAGACTTGGCG
>CAYGFJ010000132.1:0-4973 GCA_964349115.1 uncultured Francisellaceae bacterium | reverse complement strand
CTCACGCTCTCAATTCCATCTTTGGCACTTTTACAGAAAGAAATTTACACTACCATCAACTGCAGGCTGAGCGTGATGCAGGAGCACGGGCTGAGCACGCTAAAAAAGAACTCATTGCTGCACAAGAAGCAGATGGCTTTAAAACAAGAGTCTCCAATATGCAAAAGACTTGCATCAAATTTAATGCACGTGTTCAGGCGCTGGCAGCCTATCAGGGTGACCGTGAGTTTACTGAACTCAACAGCCTTTTAAGCAGCAAGCTTTTTAAACGTACCCAAGACATTGCAGATTCAACGATAGAAACGCTAACAACAAAGGTCAAAGCGGAATGGGTTACAGATCCAGAATGGTTTAATCATCTCAAAAACCCCATGATGACGGCAGAGCAAACCCTGATTAGACTTGAAGAAGTGCTTGCAAGACGGGCGACACTTGCAGCTGCAACTGCAGCTCTGGATGCAGAAGAAGAGGAAGGGTATGAAAGCGAAACGCATCCAGTGACTGCACCAGAAGCAGCCAGCCCAGCGTCGCCCGCTGTGACTGCTGCAAACCCTGAAAGGGTGTCGCCTGTTACCCTAACCATCTTTGACGTCCATGAGCGTAGAGAAGCGGCGATGGCGCCCGGCACACCTTTGCCCAAGTCAGCACGATGGCAGGCAATCAATGTCTTGCGTTTGCATGGCGCTTATCATGAAGAAGCTGTTGTTGCTGATGCAGCGACGGTCTCTGCATTTTATGAGGCAAAAGCACAAGCCTTGGCAGGCATCATCGCCAGAAAGAGTGCGGGAAGTGATCGCGAAGCCTGTTGTTTGCGCACTTTGTTTGCACATCTGGGGTTTGAGGTCTCGCCACTGCATTTTACAGCGGATGCATTTCGCGAGCCGGAAGCACTCATTTCCATGATGGTCAGCGGAAAGCATCCAGAGGCGGATGCGGCGCAAAATTTATGGCAATGGCTGTGTAAACATTATGACAAAAAGGGTATCTTGAATTTGAATCGCATCGCCTTGGATCATAAAGACCAGGCCATTAAAACCGTATGTGAGCTGGTGGGTTATCTCAGTTTTGATGTGAGCAGAGAGGCAAGACAGATGATTTTAGCGGACTTGGCTGAGGCAGCAAAAAGCATTCAGTCTATTCGCTCCTACTCTTTGCGTGAGCTGCGCAACCAAGTCTTTCATGGCCGTTTGGCTGATCCTGTGGCGACGGCAGAAGTGATTCATCGATTGGATGCAGCGCTCGTCAAAGCAGCAAGCGCTTTACATCCATCAACGCCAATGATTGCCGCTCCAGAAGAGCATTATTGGGACCTGTCGCCCGGTCGGACTTTGTGTGATATTTTTGATGCGCCTTCCGTTGTGCGTGTCGCGATGTCTTTTAGCGGATTACGCGCAGAGGCTAGGCCTTTTGTGCCTGGAGCGAGCAGCCACAGCTGATCTAGTATTCCAGAAACACACACTTTACACTGAATTCCAGTGACTCTGTAGTTCCGTTCTTGTAATCTTGAGACAAGTGGGTATAATCCCGAAATTCACACGACAGAAGGATACAAATTATGTCCAAAGGAACTCTCAACAAAGTCATCTTGATTGGCCGCGTCGGTGCTGATCCTGAAGTGCGCTACATGCCCAATGGCAATGCCGTTGCCAATATACGGCTCGCCACCAATGATGGCTATAAAGACAAGGCCACAGGTCAAATGCAAGAATCAACGGAATGGCATCGTGTGGTTTCCTTTGGCAAACTGGCTGAGATTGTTGGTCAATATGTTCAAAAAGGAAAATTGCTCTACATTGAAGGCCGCATCCGCACCAATAAATGGCAAGATCAGGCTGGGCAAGATCGCTACACCACAGAAATCATTGCGAGCGACATTCAATTTTTAGGGGGCAATGGTTCTCGTGACGAAAGTGGAGACGCAAGCATGTCAGCCCCCAGCCAAGACAATGCACCCTCAAATACACAAGTCAAAAACAATCCCCCTGCCGATCTCGATAAGTTCGAAGACGATGACATTCCGTTCTAAGTATTTTTGGACACACTTTACGCTATTCATTATCCTTTGCGTGATCTCTTATTTTTGGGTTGATCGGCCCTTTGCGCTGTTGATGCAATATATTAATCACACGAGCCCCCATTCGTTTGGCAACGCGCACCTCATGGTTTTTTTAACCAGTCTCATCTATTACTGCGTTACCCTCCTCATGGCATGGTATGCCTACGAACGTGTCATATTGAAAAAGAATAGTAAACGAATCGAATGCCTTGGATTAACCGTACTTGCTTTTCCTATTTCTTTCTTTATTAAATCAAATCTTCAGCTTTTTTTTGGACGTATTAGCCCACGATATTATGAAAACACTCAACTCTTATTTGTAAAGAACCCACATCTCTATGGATTTCATCTGTTCCAAGGAGGAAGTTTTCCCTCTGGACATATGTGTGTTTTCACACCTGCACTCCTTATTATCTCTTATTTTTACCCCAAGCTAAAACCTTGGTGCTATGCCCTGCTGGCCATTCTGGCCTTTCTTCTACTTTTCTATAATTACCACTTCTTAAGTGATGTGATTTCAGGAATTTATATTGGAACCCTCATTGCTTTCACTATGATCCGAATCAATGAAGAACGCGTGCCGACAAACGGTCTATATCCTCTGCAAGAGCAAGCAACTCCTCCACAAAGTGCTGATATAAAATAGGCGAAACTAAAATTTGATGTTCCTCTTGTAACACTTCTACACTATTGTTCAGCGCTCGTTTGCCTCGCGCCATCAAACCAGAAGGAAACTGCAGCCCCACGGCTTTAAAAAAAGCTTCCAGCTTTTCAAGCAAGAGCAACTCTCCTGAGAATTCAATTGTCTTCTGCTGCAATAAAGCTTGACGATCGCCCTTCATGAAAAGAAAACTGCCAAAGTCGAGGCTCTTTCCCTGCAAGACCAGCTCTGGTGCTTCCACATTTTTTAAGACCTCAACATAGCTATGATGAAAACGATAACCCAGGGTCAAGCGTAAATCGGTGATCTTCAAGACAATGGAGTGACCGGCCAGCGGCGCAAAATGCTGCAAATACTGAGGATCACGCACCAGGAGAGCATTTAAGCGATTTTGTAAAATAGAGTGAATCATGGCACTTTCAGCGCCAGGTGAATGGCCACCAAGCCCCCCAAAATATTGACACACTGCACTTCCCCAAAGCCCGCATTATAGAGCATCGATGTCAGCACTTCTTGCTTGGGATGTTTGCGAATGGACTCTGCCAAATAGCGATAGCTGTCTGCATCGCCCGTGACAACTTTTCCCATTTTGGGCAAAAGGTGGAAAGAGTACCAGTCATAAGGCTTGGCAAGCGGGCCCTTCATTTTAGAAAATTCGAGAATAAGCGCACGCCCCCCCACTTTCACAACCCGATGCATTTCATTCAATGCAGCCTGTTGATCGCGAACATTGCGCAAGCCAAAGCCGATAATAGCGGCATCCATTGATTCATCTCGAAAAGGAAGCGTTTCGGCATTCATCACACTGTACTGCAAAGACAGCTGACCTTGGCGATCAAAGCGACGAACGCCCTCTTCCAGCATATTCAGATTGATGTCACTTAAAATGACATTCGCACGCCCATGGGTCTTTTTCAAAATGCGCTGTGACAAATCACCGGTTCCACCCGCCAAATCAAGAATGGACTCCCCCTCCTGAGGAGAAAGCATACGGATGGCTTTGTCTTTCCACAAGCGATGCAATCCAAACGACATGAGATCATTCATGAGGTCATAACGAGATGCAACAGAATCAAATACGGCGTTTACGCGGCCTTGTTTGTCTGTCCAGTCAACCTCTTCATATCCAAAATGGGTGTGTGTCATGCCTGATGCCTCTCTAAAAAATCGGCAACAAAATGCGCCAAATCAGGGTAAATGTCAACTCGCTCGGATAACTCTGGATGAGCAGCCAAAGTGCCTTGGCCTTTTCCAGTGAGCACCAAAATAGGTTTTGCAAAGACCCGCTCTCCTGCTTCCAGATCGCGCAGACTGTCGCCCACTACAATAGCTTCAGTCAGTGGAAGCTCAAGGGTTTTGGCGATCGTTTTTAAAAGGCCGGGCTTTGGTTTTCGACAATCACACTCGTCATCGGGACCATGGGGACAAAAGGCAATAGCATCAATGTGCCCGCCGGCTACTTCAACCAAATGGAGCAGCTTTGCATGCATGGCTTGCAAGGCATCCAGCGAAAACAAACCCCGCGCAATGCCGGATTGATTGCTTGCAACTGCCACAGAAAACCCTGCTTTTGAAAGACGGGCAATGGCTTCAATACTGCCAGGAATAGGTTTCCATTCATCTAGATGTTTAATAAACGCTTTTGAATCTTCATTGATGACGCCATCTCGATCTAAAATGATGAGAGAAACACGCTCACTCATCATTCTCATCAATCAGATTTTTGTCATCCAAATAGTTATACAAGGTTTGGGCATGACAGCCGATCAATTTGGCGATCGAGGCTTTGCTGATTTTCAAAGCCAAATACTTTTTAATTTCAGGCAAGTGTTTGTCCAATTTACGGCTTTTGTTTTTACGGCCTTTGGGGCGGCCCAAGGGCACACCCGCCAAATTACGTTTTTCAAAAGGCTCAGACTTTCTTTTGTCATCATAATCTGACTCTGCTTGAGTCAAAACATCCAAAAACAACTTGGTATCAATCAAATCAGTGGGGGTAAACATCCGGCCATATTTCCCAAGAAAAAGACTGGCGCCTTTGTCAGACAACGCTTCAACCAACTCCAAAAATTGGGTGGTGGAACGGGTTAAATTGAGAGGCTCATAACTGGCCAAAATTTCGCCTTTTTTGAGAGCCTTAACCATTTGGCCCAGCTTCCGCAGCTTCCAATCCACGCGATTGGATTGTTCATCACAATAAAAGCTTTTTAAGCTTAAGTTTTTTTTAGTAAGCGCCTGCTCCAGCAAGCTTTTAGT
>CAYGFJ010000131.1:0-5023 GCA_964349115.1 uncultured Francisellaceae bacterium | reverse complement strand
ATGACCCTATTCGCCTTTTTTGGCCTGCCTTGTCCGTGTTATTTTTTTATTTTTATGCTAAACACGCCTCATGGATTAAAAGTATATTTCTTTCGCTGATAGCAGGTATTGCAGTGATTTGGAATTTAGATACGGGCTTACCGCTTGTCGCGGCCTTTCCTGCTTTTTTGTTATTGCGCATTTTATTTTGCTTAACAGCTTCTGAATCTATGTGGGCAGTGAGAAAGCAGGAGATTTTCGCTTCTCTCGGAAAAATAATTTTGCATGGCCTGATAGTGACCCTCTGCTTTGCAGCATTTCTTTATTTAACCTGGCTTGCAGGAGGGCGGCATATCAATATTTATTGGATTTTTGCCTATCAAAAACTGTTTTATCTCGCTGGCTTTGCAATGTTGCCTACACCTACATATTTACACCCTTGGATGATTGTTCTCGCCCTGTATTTATTTGCCCTTATTTTTTCGCAATTTTCTTGGCATAAACGGTTTGGAAATGATCCGTTCTCGAGTCTGTTACTCTACTTAAGCCTTCTTGGGCTGGGTCTCTTTTTATATTATATGGGTCGTTCGCACATCGATAACCTGCTCTTGGTCTTATGGCCGGCTGTGCTGATTGCGACATTGTTTGCAGATCGTATGTTTCGTCTCAATATGCGTGGTTTGATCAGTAAAACTATGTTATTGATTAATCTTCCTTTTTTAATTTTTATTTTGGTATGTTCAGTGAACCTTTTATCTGCTGTACCCAAATTTGTTGATGGGGACATCTCTTTCTTTACACATCTGCATAAACCTTTGGATCCTTTGGTAGCAAGTGAAATTCAGTTTATTAATCAAGAAAAAGGCAACAATAAGGAATGTGTAATTTTGTCGCAACGGCAGGGAATTTATTATTTGGAATCCGGGCTCGCTAATCCTATCAAAGGGCCTGGGATTGTCGAGATATTGCTCAGGAGTGATCGGGATTATTTTTTAAATCAGATGTTAGAGCACCCCAGTCCTTGCCTTTTTTATGGTGTTGGAATTAGAACAGCGGCATTGCCTCTCGGCATTCATTTGAGTGAGTTGTTGACGCGTTATCAAGTGAAAGCTGAAAACGCTCAAGGTTCCTTGCTCTTATTAGTGCCGAAATGATTGAAAAAAGCGAATAGCGGGTCTTTCAATTAAAAAATAATAAACAAGACCGCCGATCACACTGAGGCCTAAACTCAGTCCAAATTCAAACGAAAACGGGAGTGGGTGGCGTGCAAGGATTTTAAACATCATGGCAATAATAGAAAAGTGGATGAGGTAGAGTGAATAACTGGCATTGCCAAAAAGGAGTAAGGTTTTAGGCCAGCGAATCATATGCTGATGTTCATGCAAGGCAAAACCGATAATAATGCAGGCCAGACTTAAAGCAAAGAGTAAGCGTAAACTCATTACCGCATCACCACATTTCATCAATAGCCCAAGTAAAATGACAAATAAAATAAGCCCAGTCAGTATTATTGGTCTTTTCCACTTTGTCAGGCGGTGGTGATAGGAGTGAAATAACCAGGCTGCGGCTACTCCAAACATAAACTCAAGGTTGAGCCAACTGAAAAAATAATCCCACCCTGCGTGAGGAATATGGATGAGTGTGGATGCAATAATTATTGCGCTCCAAATCAATAATCCAGCGATGAAATATCGGGAGGAGATAAAAAATAAAAGAAATACAGCATAAAACAAAACTTCATGTACCAAGGTCCAAGCTTGTGGCAAGGCAGGGCCTTTGACTGTTGGAATTAAAAAAATGCTACTCATTAAGCTGGCGTGGGCGGGTCCAGAGGAGGTCGCTAAAAAATATACGGCAAGTCCAATGGGTAAATAAGCAGGATAAATCCGTGTAATACGCTTGAAAATGTAAGAGAGAGTCGCCGTACAGGTATGCTGATCATGAAAGTGGGCATACATAATAATAAAGCCTGAGAGCACGAAAAAGAAGTCAACCCCTAGGTAACCCAAGAGTGGTATTTGTAAAAACGGGCTGTGAATGTCTCCACGTTGTGCAGTGTGGAACACAAGTACAGCCAGTGCTGCGAGGCCTCGAAAAACTTGAAGGCTTTGGATTTTAGATCTACTTTTAGAAAGCATAGATGGGGAGATTTTCTCAATTGTGAGAGTATATGAGAGGTCTATAAGAATGTGCAAGTGCCTATCAAAAATAGCACCTCAATGACAAATGTCATTTAGGTGACAAATATGTTACGCTGCTTTAAACGCACCTCAATGACATTGATAAGATGATTGGACGAAATCGAGAATTAAAACAATTGAACGCACTGCTGAATAAAGGTTCAGCCAGCTTCGTCGTGATTCAAGGGCGGCGCCGTATTGGAAAAAGTCGTTTGGCGCAGGAGTTTGCAAAAGGATTTTCATCTTTTCAGTTTATGGGCATGGCGGAAGATCCCAATATTACAGCTGAAATGCAACGAGCTGAGTTTGCAAGACAACTGGCGGCACAGACGAAAAAACCTGAGCTTAATTCAAATGACTGGGGCAATTTATGGAGTGGCCTTGCTGAAGCCACCCGAGAGGGCCGGCATATTATTGTATTGGATGAAATTTCCTGGATGGGTTCGAAAGATCCCAGCTTTTTGCCAAAATTAAAAACAGCTTGGGACAGGGAATTTTCGCGCAATCCAGAGCTCATTTTGATGGTGTGTGGCTCAGTGTCTGCATGGATTCAAAAAAATATACTGAGCAGCACGGCTTTTCTGGGGCGTCCAAGCTTGTATTTGCATTTGAATGAGCTGCCCCTCATGGACTGCAATGCCTTTTTTGGTGAAGAAGGTCACTTATTATCAGCGTATGAAAAACTAAAAATTTTATCGCTCACAGGAGGTGTGCCTCGCTATCTTGAGCTGATCGACCCCAGGGAATCGGCAGAGAGCAATATCCGTCGCCTTTGCTTTGTAAAAGACAGTGTGTTGTCAAAAGAGTTTGACTTTATTTTCAATGATATCTTTGGAAAAAGAAGTCGTATGTATAAGGCCCTCTTGGCGCATATTATGGATCACAAGCAAAACTTGATGGAAGTGCTGAGTGCCTATCAAAAAAATAAAACAGGCAGTTACAGTGAATATTTGAAAGACTTGGTCTTGGCTGGATTTGTTTCGCGTGAACCTGGATTTAATGTCAAAGGAGAAACCTATAGTCGGCTTGCCTACTATCGCATTAAAGATAATTATTTGCGTTTTTATTTAAAAAATATCGAGCCTTATTTGCCTCAAATTGAGGCGGATCAATTGCGTAATGCCAATGTGACCGCCTTGTCTGGATGGTTTGCAACATTAGGTTTGCAGTTTGAGTCTCTGGTTTTAAACAATCGGAACCAAGTCATTGAACTGATGGGCATTCCTTTTGAAGATCTCATATTCTCTGGCCCCTATATTCAAAGAGCAACCCAACGTAAAAAAGCGTGTCAAATTGATCTGCTGATTGAGACACGATATAAAACCTTATACATCTGTGAAATTAAGTTCTCAAAAAACAAAATTGGCATGGAGGTCATTGATGAAGTCAAAGAAAAATGCGCCCGCATTGCCGCTGCCAAACATTCCTCGATACGCCCTGTTTTAATTCATGTGAATGGTGTGACAGAAGGGGTAGAAGATGCGCGATTCTTCTCGAATATTATTGATTTTTCAGAATTGTTGCTGAATTAAGTTTCGCTACAAAAACGCTTAATACATTTAAGGCGCGGGTAACGGCCATCAAGCTGAGGTGGTGCGATGTATTGTAAATTGAATTTTAAATATTTCTGTATTATAATTCGCGCGGTTAGTAAATTAAATTTATAAGGAGAGAGTCATGGCGGCAGGAGTAGGGGGGAAAAGACCCAGGGATGGCGAGGCAGATGGTGGGGATGCCTCTAAAGAGCCGCGATTAGAAAGGCCGCTTGATAAAGTGTTGCGCTGTATTGAGCAACTGCGAGGTACAGACAGCTGCGCGCAACAGGAGGCTATGGGGATTTTGAGAAAACTGTTCGATGAGCTAAAAACAGAGAAAAAGGGCGCTGAGGATGACCTAATAGCGCCGCTGAGAGAAAACGTAAATCTCATTCTTGCATTCCTGGATCCTACAAATGGTCTATCTGTTGCACTAACCCCTTCTGCCTTGTGCATTTTGTACAGAATCACTTTTTCTGACAGTATTCCAGATGCCAGTTTCATCAAAATTCCTAAAGAAAATCTTAAATTCATATCTGCATGCTTAGCATCAGATAAAAAAGTCTCCTGTAGATTAGATGAAGAAAGTATAGTCAGTAGACCCTATCTTGCAGTGCTTGCAGTATCTATTTTGGAAGCATGCACATGCAATTCTGAGATGCTTGAGATGATGTTAAGGGACTTGGGTTTGGTCACTATATTGCTGGAGAGGATTGAATGGGTGGTCTCAGATACTGATATAAATGTGGCTGAGAATTCGGACTTCCTTGATAAGGCGCTAAGCCTTCTGTACAGCTTGGCAAATGCCAATGAAGCGGTTGTTTTGGGTATAATTAAACCATGTCTTTGCAGAGTCGTATCTAAGCTTCTTGAATTGGATAGCTATCACTCCTTTTGGTCTCTAGGAGCATTTCTAGATAAATTTATAGCGTACTCAGATGAGGCCAAGAAAGAGATTTTCAATCTATTAATGGTTGCAAAAACAAGTCAGTCTGGTTACATATGTACAGTACTTCATGACGCGTTAAGACAAGGCTGTAATGCAGACTGGGCATTCATTGTAATAGACTTATTCAAAGCCAATCCGCAGTATTTAAAGCAGTGCATTTTGCAGCAGACAGACATGAAGAACACTCTTGTTACGGACATAACGGAGCAGCTAAAAAGCAATGCACTGGAGCTTGATGAAGAAGCTCAAAATGAGCTCGCTGAATTTAAGAAGCTGGTGGAGGTCATCGAACTGCCTTCCGAGGAGCGCCGCCCCAGGCTGCCCAAGCTCCCTTGGAGCGTCGCACGTGGTGGCAATCCCTTCAGCGATGGGCCTTTCAC
>CAYGFJ010000130.1:3472-5029 GCA_964349115.1 uncultured Francisellaceae bacterium | reverse complement strand
ACTCTCTATGGCGGAAATCTACCAATGGATACTGCGTGAACCCCCTCCGTCTGATGCGCCAACTCCCCTCATGGCGATTTCTGCCGAGTGGGGAGCGACGACTTTCCTCAATCACCTCAAACAACAGATTGAACCTGGGTTTCGGCCTCAGCGAGATCCCGACGCTGCTTTGATCAGCCATCTTAAAGCCTGGCCACAAGCCCACCCTGCTGCGCTCACTGATCCGGAGTTCAGTCGTATTTTGCAAGAGGCGAACCGTCAAGAAGGGCTTCATCCCGAGCGCAAAAAAGGGCTTGATAAAGAGTTTGACCTCTATGCCATCCGAGTGACCGCTGAGGCCATTGTGAATGAAGAGAATGCAGGGCAACGGGCTCCTCTCCTTCAACGATTTAATGACCTATGCAGAACAATTCAACATCGAGACTTTTCAACGTTTCAGGGGAAAAGTGTTCAGGATCATCTTGATCTGCTCCAGGCTCATTTTAAAGCCGGCCAAAAGCAAGCTGCCTTGGATGCAATCGAAGACCTGAAAATTGCTGACAGAGTGCTCTGTGCAAGACCCAAGTATCAATCGTCTACACTTCGGATAAAAACATATGCTCATCAAAAATGGCGGGATCTGAAGCGGTGGTGGCGAGATGCATCCACCACTGAAAAAGTGCTGAGGGGCACTCTGTTTGCATTGGGCGTGACGGCCACTGTTTTGACGGGGGGTGCTGCAGTAGGCCTGGCGATTTTGCCTTTGATGCCTGTACAATCAATGGCTACAAAAATTTTGAGCGCATACAAAGCCCTCAAAACCCGCTGGAGCAATGCCTCCTCTCTGGGCCGCGCAGGGATGGTGGCAGGCGGTTTGCTGACGGGTGCAGTCGTTGCGGGAGTGGTGGCAGTCGATTTGCATTTTGGAGGCGTTCTTTCTCAGTTTTCGAGTATCGCGAGCAATGTGCTTTTGCATTCCACCCCTGCAACGACGGTCACTGCCAGTGCATTGAGTCACAGTTTTGCAGCGCCCGCAGTCACAGCGCTCCACAGCACTGCCGGCATCAGCGCCAGCTTATGGGTCACCGGTGCAGTCGTGGAGTTGGGCATTGCAGGTACGCTGGTCGCTTTTGGAAAAAAGGCCATGTCTAAACTGAAACACTATTTCAAACGAGAAAGCCCTGCGCCCATCCTGAGCCCCAATCCTCTTCCCGCTGCCTTAGCAGCCGCTGAAGAAAAGCGGAATGCGGATGGGAGAGGCGCAGTCTCGCATCGCAAACCGAGCTTAACTAATGTGGAGACCCTCAATCCGCTGCTGACAACTACTTCCCCCGATCTCAGCGAAGCCGCCTATTGTGTAACAGGCGTATTTGGACCCGGCAGACTCCCTCCGCAGGGAGAATCCTACGATCCAGAGCGTAAGCAGTAGCTTAGCGAGTAGCTTCCGCCACTGCTGCAGCACCGCCCCCCTCAAGGTCTTTCGCTCTTTGGTGACTGAGGCGCGCTCCAGTGTGTACCGAGTCAGGAACCTCTCCCACAGGCATATATGGGGCCGCTTCTCCGTGACAACAATCTTTC
>CAYGFJ010000130.1:0-3372 GCA_964349115.1 uncultured Francisellaceae bacterium | reverse complement strand
AGGAACCTCTCCCACAGGCATATATGGGGCCGCTTCTCCGTGACAACAATCTTTCCAAGTCGTTGCAAGTGCGTTTGTAGCAGTTGTAGTACCGGTAATTAAGCGTTCTTTCATGTATGCAACTCCTTTGGCAGCGCCCGCTGCTGTAAAGTTATAAAATTGTGCATAGGCGGCGCCTGTAGCTAAAGTCAAGCCTGCTGTAATAGCAGGCGTGGGGTCCATACCAAAAAGATAATATGCAAATCCAGCAACCCCTAATGTTCTAGAGGTAAAGCTCAGTGCAGCAAGGCCCATCCCTGTGAGTTTTTCACATTTTGTTGCAGCTGCCCCCAAAACCCAGTGCCCGTCTTCGTCTTGTTCAAGGGTATCTGCTTTTGTAGGATCGGCCTTTCCAGAAGGGATGCCTAGTCGGAAAGGGGCTCTAAATTGTTCAAACACAGAGCTGAGCTTCTGAAATTCACTCTCTTCTTCAGGCGTGCGTTGTTTGTCTGTCAGCACAATAAACCTGCTAAGATCAGCGGTTGCAATCATTGCAGTATGCGACTCCGCAGCAGCTTGAGCACGCTCTCTGATCTCCCTCAGCTCCGCTTTCTCAGCATCATCCAGGCATTTATCTTCAAGAGTCTGATATCTTGTTTGAGATTTGCCAGCCGCCTGTATACTGTTATAACCAACTGTTCCTAGATTCATAGCAAAAGCACTTACAAAAGCAGGTACAGCAAGTAAAGTTGAAATGAATTCATTAGAGTATCCAGATACCAAAGAACCGGGAAGTTCGTAACCACTATAAGTAAAAACACCTGCACGAACCGTTGAGGAGAGAAGACCCAGAACAAGTGCAGGCAGAACAAAATGATTTAAAACCGAGCCTCCCTTTGTGAATAGCTCCAGTAATTTAACCGGATTTGAGCCTGCTTGGGCGATGTAGACCACCATTTGGCCTATAAAACCATGAATTTGAGCGGCTAACCTTACGCCTTTGTTCGCAATCCCAGCATAACCAATCACTGGAGAGAGGGAGCCGAAAACATATGAGGTGGAACAGAGCGCAAGCATCGTAACCATCAAGCCTTTGTGGCCTTTTGGGGCGCCCTTGTATTTTGCAATCATATCTTCAATCCCTTTAGCAACCCCTGGAAGATTCATAATCATTGCGGAAATTGCAGCAGCGTCGCCATAGACGATGACTGATGAAATCCACTCGAGATAATATCTTGCCTCTTCTGAGCAAGTCTCAACAAAGTGTTCATAAATGATTTGTAACATGTCCAAATTGCCGTTTTTCATCATTTCGGCATAGCCCGCTTCGGATGCAACACCTAAGAGTGGAATGGCTATAGCCAGCAATAAAATTTTCTTATGTGAGGGCATATCAAGATATTTGTTGGCAAGTGATCGTGCTGTGGGGGTCGGCGAAACCGAGATAATTGCTTCGCCATATCCTGCTTGTTTTGCATCTTGGTCGAGAAGTGGGTCTCTGAGGCTGGTAAACTCTGAGTCGCCATGAGGGGTGCCTAATCCAGAATTGCCAGGGGATGCTGCTGCTGACATTTGTAACCTCCTTGTTTTATTGAAAAATTAAAAAATCATCTTGATCCTATCAAGATTTTTTATTGTGGTAAAGCTTTTTTGTTGCATGGGGGCGCTTTTTGCTCTTGTGTCTTCTGGCTTGCCATACCAGTCCATTTACGCGATAATTTTTTGATATTCATAAAAGGAAAAGATAATGGCGAAAATTGTTGTAGTGACTTCGGGCAAAGGCGGGGTTGGAAAAACGACGAGCAGTGCGGCGGTGGGAACCGCGATCGCATTGCGTGGGTTTAAGACGGTGATCATTGATTTTGACGTTGGGCTTCGGAATCTCGATTTGATTTTGGGCTGCGAGCGGCGTGTGGTGTATGACTTGATTAATGTCATTCACGGGGAGGCGACTCTCAATCAGGCGTTGATCAAAGACAAGCGGGTCGACAGTCTTTATATTTTGCCGGCGTCTCAGACGCGGGACAAAGATGCGCTGACTCAGGCTGGGGTTCAAAAAGTGCTGGAAGATTTGGACAAAGAACACCAGTTTGATTACATCATTTGCGACTCTCCCGCTGGGATTGAAAAGGGCGCGATGCTGGCGATGTATTTTGCGGATGAAGCGATTGTGGTCACCAATCCGGAAGTGTCCTCAGTGCGCGATTCAGATCGCATTTTGGGGATCCTGGCCAGCAAAACTCGCAAAGCGGAAAAGGGTGAAGGACGCATTAAAGAACATTTGCTACTGACCCGTTATGCTCCAGATCGTGTTGCCAAGGGTGAAATGCTGAGTGTTGAAGATGTCAAAGACATTTTGGCCATCCCTTTGTTGGGCGTGATTCCTGAATCCAAAGCGGTGTTGAAGGCTTCTAACTCTGGCGTGCCGGTCAGCTTGGACAAAGACAGTGATGCAGGTCAGGCGTATCTCGACGCTGTTGCGCGTTTCTTGGGAGAAGACGTGCCCCATCGGTTTATTGAAGAGGAGAAAAAAGGATTCTTACAACGACTCTTTGGGAGGAAGGCATCATGATCAACTGGCTGAAACGTGTTTTTCTGGGTGAAACGACCAAACCCTCTGCCCAAATTGCAAGGGAACGCCTCATGGTGATTGTGGCCCATGAGCGCGGCCAACATGAAGAGCAACCTGATTTTCTGCCTATGCTTCAAAAAGAGCTGACCGAAGTCATTGCCAAATATGTGAAAGTGAGCAAAGACCAAGTTCATGTTGATTTTGAACAAAAGGGCGGACGCTCGGTGTTTGAGTTGAACATTACTTTTCCGGATGTAGCGGCAGTCGCAGCGCCTGTGCGGACTCAAGCTGAGCCGCCTCTTGAACCCAAAACAACCTTGGCATTAAAAAAAGCCCGCAAGAAAAAACCGGCAACGCCACGTAAAAAGAAGGCATAAGTGAAGCTCTTTACGGTCCATAATGCAACCATCTCCTGTAATGTGGAGGAGATCACGACGCTGCCACAACAGGGCTATCTCTGGCTGCTGGTGGAACGCCACGAAGTCTTTGACATCAACGCTTGGCTGAAAAAATTTGGCCGTGAATTGAATGAACGCCACATTGATGACTGTCGTCAGCCCAACCATCCCAGCTTTTTTGATTGCATGAAGGACTATGACATTGTGATCTTTCGCAGTCTCTCAGAGCGCCATGATGGCGAACACCGCCGTCAGTTTGACTCCACCACCTTTATCCACTTCCCTGGCATTTTGATTACCCTCTACGATGAAACCAATCCTAACATCTTAAAGGTGATGGAGCTGTTTACCATGCAGGGGCGCATTGTGCCTGAAACCCCTGATGTCATGATCGAATATTATCTCCATTTTCTGGTCGACCGC
>CAYGFJ010000129.1:0-5032 GCA_964349115.1 uncultured Francisellaceae bacterium | reverse complement strand
TCACATTGGTGGGAACGAAAGCAGAAATGTCGCCCGCTTGGGTTTCGATAATGGGTAGCGCAGTTAAAGAACCGGTTTTGCCTTTGACTTCACCATTCGTCATTTTCTCAACGTAATCCGCATTCACCCGTGCTGCGCGCTCAAGCAAACGGGAGTGGAGATAAAACACATCGCCAGGATAGGCTTCACGTCCTGGCGGGCGACGCAGAAGCAAGGACATTTGACGATAGGCCCAGGCTTGTTTGGTTAAATCATCATAAATAATCAAAGCATCTTCGCCCAAGTCACGGAAAAATTCACCCATTGCGCAGCCAGAATACGGGGCCAAAAATTGGAGGGCAGCCGCTTCAGCTGCAGAAGCCACCACCACAATAGTGTGGGCCATCGCGCCTTCTTCTTCCAATCGACGGACAACGCCTGCAACGCTCGAAGCCTTTTGGCCGATGGCGACATAGATACATTTAATGCCGGTGTGCTTTTGATTGATAATGGTATCGATGACGACAGCCGTTTTACCAGTTTGACGATCGCCGATGATCAGTTCTCGCTGACCGCGCCCGATGGGGACCATGGCGTCGATGGCCTTAATGCCGGTTTGAACAGGCTGATCAACACTTTGACGCGCGATCACGCCGGGGGCCACTTTTTCGACGGGGGAAAACAATGTGGTTTCGATGGGGCCTTTGCCATCAATGGGGCGGCCCAAAGCATCCACGACGCGACCCAGCAGTTCACGTCCGACGGGTACTTCCAAAATGCGGCCGGTGGCACGCACTTTTTGGCCTTCAGCCAAGCCGCTTGAGGCACCCAAAACCACAGCGCCCACATTGTCACGCTCAAGGTTTAATGCAATCCCAAAAGAATTGTCTTCAAATTCCACCATTTCTTGATAGGCAATTTCAGTCAAGCCATGAATCCGAACCACTCCATCACGGACAGAGACAATACTGCCTTCGTTTCGGACTTCAGGGCCAAATTCAAAATGGGTGATTCGCTCTTGAATGAGCTTGGTGATTTCAGTTGCTGAGAGTTGTGTCATATCACGGTTTCCTATCGTTTTTAATGCATTAAAGACTGTCGTAAACGGGAGAGCTGGCCCTTCAAAGAACCATCCATCACATAATCTTCGCTTTGAATCATGATGCCGCCAATCAAACTTTCATCAATGGCCGGTTCAATAAAAACAGGGTGTTTCCACTCTGCCTCCAGTGTCAATTTCAAATCATGAAGTTCCGCCGCTGTGAGGGTCACTGTTGAGATCACATTCACATGACGGACGGTGCGATCTTGTTGCCAATCGTGGGCAAAACATTCCACCATTTCAGGCAGGACAGGCAGTCGTTTTGCTTGAGCCACCGTCCTCAAAAAATTTTGCATTTCAGGCGAGGGATGTTGGGGCAGGGCCGCAATCAAAACTTCAACCAAAATCTCGTCAGACAAGCGTGGATTTTTAAGCAATTCCAAGGTTTTGCGATCTGCAAATAAGACGCCTAAGGCTCCCAAAAAATCAAACCACCCCGTCACAAGGTCTTTTTCCTTGGCATACAAATACGCTGCTTTGGCATAGGGACGAGCAAGAACATAGTTTTTCATGAAGAAAAGGCTGCCTTCATATTTTGAATCAACGTTTCATTGGCCGCGCGATCAATGTTTTTGTGCAATAGCTTTTCCGTACATTGCAAAGCCCAATCCACCGCTTCTTGTTGCAAAGCCAGTTTCAGTGAATTTTGCTCATCCGCCATTTCAAGATGAGCGGCGTCTTTCATGCGAACAATCGCTGCACGCGCTTCCTCTTTGGCCTGCTCTTCAATGTGATGCGCTCGTTGATGCGCATGATCAATGATGAGAGAGGCTTCAGCCTTGGCATCCATAATAATTTGGCGGGCTTTGCGAGACGCCAGTTCCAAATCATGATGTCCTTTTTCAGCAGCCGCCAAGCCATCCACAATTTTGCGACGACGTTCTTCCAGCACCTTCATCAAAGGCGGCCAGATAAATTTCATCGTAAACACAATGAAGATGGCAAATGTGATCATCTGCCCAAATAGCGTGGCATTGATATCCATGTGTTTAGGATCCTGAAGCTTGTTTTAAAATGGTGAGGGCGGAGGCCAAAAATGGATTTTGCGCGAAGAAGAGGAACAAGCCCATGGCAATCGAAATCGCCGCAAACGCGTCAACCAGCGCTGCCACCAGAAACATTCTGCCCATCAACATCGAGGTCAATTCAGGCTGGCGGGCCACGCCTTCCAAAAATTTTCCACCCAAAATGCCGAAGCCGATGGCCGTTCCCAAAGCAGCCAAGCCGATTAAGAGTGCGGCCGCAATTGCGGTCATCCCCTGTACGCTTGCGATAATACTGACTATTCCCATTTTTTTCTCCTGTGTTTAAATTAGTGTTTTTCCCCCGCCATTTTCAGATAGACAATCGTCAACATCATGAAAATAAACGCTTGAATCGTAATAATGAGGACGTGAAATATAGTCCAAACAGAACCCAAAGTCCATTGAATCCACCAGGGCAAAAGGGCGATTAAAATAAAAATCAATTCCCCCGCAAAGAGGTTGCCATAGAGCCGCAGCGCGAGGGACAAGGGCTTCACCAATTCATCAATCACGCGGAAGACCACGTTCAGGGGAATCAGCTTCCAGCCAAAGGGTTGACTTAAAATTTCCTTCGAGAGGCCAAACACCCCTTTCATCTTGAAGTTGTAGATGATAATGAGAAAAAACACCGTGATGGACATGGCAAAAGTCAGCATGGGGTCGGAGGTCGGCACCATTTTAAAGTGATGAATGCCAAAAAGACCAAAAATCTGCGGGAATAAATCAACAGGAATCAAATCAATGGCGTTCATCAAAAACACCCACATAAAAATCGTTAAGGCCAAAGGGGCAATCAAAATGGATTCGCGACCGTAGGATTCATCGACAATATCATCAATTTTTTCGATGACCAATTCTACAAAATTCTGAAACTTTCCAGGCACGCCGGCTTTGGCACGATGTGCCACCCAGGCAAACAAACCCAAAAAGACAAATCCAACTATCCAGGACACAATCAAAGTGTCCAAATTAATGGCCCAAAAACTGTCGGTGTGTCCGATTTTGAAAGTCTGGAGATTCAGCATCAAATGCCGCAAATGATGGTCTACATATTCCGAGCTGGTCATGGTTTTACTCCATACACAATGGCCCCAAACAACTGAGGCACCCCAATGCCCACGATGTAAAACAACCAGTTCAAGGGCAAGAGTTTTGCCACAGCAAAAGTGAGGAGCACAATCAAGACATACTTCCCCGCCTCACCGCTAAAAAACCCCATCAATAAACCCATCGGTTTCATCTGATTCTGCTGACGAATCACCCGCCATGCCAAAAACGCATTCGCGAGCACGATGACCCCTTCTCCCAGAGCAAAGGACACCGCCACAGCCCGATCAACCCCCAACACAATGGCGAGCGCAATCACAGCCGCCAAGACTTGGCAGACAAACACCTCACGCACCATGGCCAATGGTTTCATCATATTTTGCTATAGACCCCTTGATTTTGCGGCGTGAAGTATATAGATTTCCAGCGCTATCTGCAAGCAGATCTCCACTTTAATCATCAATGCAGATTTCTACAAAGCTTGACAATAATGATTTTGTCGTTATAGTTGCATGATCATTATTATTTTATTGCAATACGGGTATGGCTGCTGCGTGTTTTGATGATGAATGTTCTGATCATGCAGAGCGTCTGGAAAAAATTATGACTCTGCTTGATATGCGGAAAGCGCGTAGAGCCTGGAATGCTGAGACCTATTCAGAAGATTTTGAAGCTCGTCCAGACCTCAGGGTCCTTCTTGTAGACTCTGTCTGCAACAATCTGAATGCTCTGCACACTCCGATCGGTGTTGAGGCATCTGCATGGGTTCATAAGAACCGAGAAGAAATTAAAAGAATGATCGCAAATGAAGATCCACTTCAGCGGGCGCTTCAATTGGCACGCTTGGCTTTACGTGATGCAATCATAGATATCCCATTGCCATGGGATATAGGCCTCTCTTTTTTCAAATTAAAATGTGGCACTCATCTTGCAGCAGCAAAACAACTATCTGGAGAGTTAGATGTATGGAAGGAAGCTCCCGTAGAGGAGAGGGCAAAAACTTACTTACAACGTATTGCTGTACTGTATAATGCCGTCACAACAACCTCATCTGCCTGCGACAGAAGCTGCATTGCCTATCTCACAGCAGTCTTGCATCTCCTGTATATACCAGACTTTTACCGCATTCCAGGCATGGATGATCACCGAGATCGAAATTGCAGCGTTCCTATGTTACAGCTTGGATAGAGGCACTTCCCTCAGTTCAAGATGGGCGGCATGTGCTCTAAAAAATGAGACCGCAATCTTGGTGGCAGCATCGATGTTTTCGGCTTCAACCGCTTGCCTGCAGAGCAGGCGTCCACTGGGTCGTTCACGGCTTAATTCCGTGACTTGATAGATGCCTTCTGCGTCTTTGACCATTGTTCGACAAAACCCTGGAATGCCCGCAGCAGCATCTTCCTGCATCAAGGTCAGCAAATAGGCTTCTTGAGACCTGGCTTCATTCACAAAGAAATTAAACCTAAGCATAAAAACCTCCTTTTATTAGTCGCTTACTAGAAGTGCTGTGGATTATACATTGTATGAAGCGGGTCATCGCAAGCGAGCACTAAGGCGTTCCAAATCTTATCAGGGGGCAAAGCTCCAAAGCACGGGGGGCTGGGTTCTTTGTTGCGATCAGGGTGAGTGCAGAGACGGGCATTGCAGGGAGCACAGATGAATTGGGCGCTCATGTGGATTTGGTTTTGGCCCAAGGTTCCGATTTTTTTGGGGTTGGTGGGGCCATATATCGTGACGCAGGGGATGGACAAGGCGGCTGCGATGTGCGCCAGGCCCGTGTCAACGGCGATGACACCACAGACTTTTTGAAGGGCGGACTTGATCTCTGACAAAGACATTTTGGGCAGGATTTTGACTTGATCATTGATTTTCAAAAACT
>CAYGFJ010000128.1:0-5076 GCA_964349115.1 uncultured Francisellaceae bacterium | reverse complement strand
CCAAAAAAATCTCCAGAATGTGATTTAATGTTTTAAAATCAATGTCGAAAATCGGCTGGATGATTTTGGCTTTCAACCCACTATGTAATGTCTCAATGCTGTGAAAATACTTGTTTTTAATCAACCCCTCTGACAAATAGGCCATCTCCTCATCATAGGTATGCGACAAAATATTTCGCTTTTCCAAGGCATTCAGCCACACTTCCAAAACTCTCGAGATAATCCTTGAGCGTTGCTGCCAGCGAATGGCTTTAAACATGTTAAACCGCCTGCTTTAACATCATCGAGCGCAGTTTGCCTATCGCTTTGGTGGGGTTCAAACCCTTGGGGCAGACATCAACGCAGTTCATAATGCCTCGACAGCGGAAGACGCTGAAAGGATCTTGAAGGTCTGAGAGACGTTCTTCAGTGGCGGCGTCTCGGCTGTCGACAACGAAGCGATACGCTTGGAGAAGGCCTGCGGGGCCAATGAATTTGTCAGGGTTCCACCAAAAAGAGGGGCAACTTGTGGTGCAGCACGCGCAAAGAATGCATTCATAGAGGCCATCCAATTTTTCGCGATCAGCGGGAGATTGCAGGCGTTCTTTGGCGGGGGCAGGGCCTTCTGCCGGTTGAAGATAGGGTTTCACACGCTCATAATTTTTGTAAAACTGAGTCATATCAACAATTAAATCACGAATGACAGGCAAACCAGGCAAAGGGCGCAAAGTGATTTTGGTACCCAAGGTCGAGAGTTGAGTGATGCAGGCCAGACGATTTTTGCCATTGACATTCATGCCATCCGACCCACACACGCCTTCTGCGCAAGAGCGACGCAACACCAGGGTAGGGTCTTGTTCCCTCAGCTTTTCAATCGCGGCCAACAACATGATGCTGGAGCCAGCTGGAATATCCAGGCTGTAATGCTGCATCCGGGGTTTTGCATCGCTTTCAGGATCAAAGCGGTAAATGTCAAAAGTGTAAGTGGTCATTGCAGTCATTTTAGTACGTCCTCTTTTTGGGCTCGAAGGTGGGGACACTTTTGGGCGTCATGTTCACTGCCCGCGTCGACATTCTGTCGCCGTCCATAAAATAAATGGTGTGTTTCAGCCAATGGGCATCATCCCGTTCTTTGAAATCTTCACGACTATGCGCGCCACGGCTTTCAGTACGGTACATGCCTGCAACGGCTGTCGCCATCGCAACGGCCATCAGATTATCCAACTCCAGGGCTTCAATTCGAGTGGTGTTAAAAATGTGACTTTTGTCTGGGAGGGCTGCATGTTTGAGACGCTCACGCAGCTCTTTTAATTTGACCAAACCTGCTTCCATAGACGGCCCTTCACGGAAGACCCCAAAATCACTTTGCATCACTGCTTTCATTTCAGTGCGAATCGTTTGGAAATTTTCAGTGCCCGCTGAGGTCTCCCAGCGATTTAAGCGGGTTTCAGCCTGCTCAATGTCTGCATCTTCATATTCTGCAAAAGGAAGATTGCCTTCATTAAACGCATTTTGGATGAAGAGACCCGTCGCCCGGCCAAAGACCACCAAATCAAGGAGGGAATTGCTGCCCAAACGGTTGGACCCATGCACAGAAACGGAGGCACATTCGCCCACTGCAAACAGGCCAGGGACAATCTGGTCTTTGCCTTTTTTGTCTTGCAACAAAGCTTGCCCATGAATATTGGTGGGAATGCCACCCATCATATAATGACAAGTCGGGACAACAGGAATCGGTTGTTTAATGGGGTCGACATGAGAAAAAGTCATCGCCAATTCACAAATGCCTGGCAGACGCTCTTTGATCAAATCAGCCCCTAGATGAGTCAAGTCTAATTCGACATAATCAATGCCATCCTTATGCAGCCCGCGTCCTTCACGAATTTCAATGGTCGCCGCACGAGACACCACATCACGTGATGCCAGATCTTTGGCATTGGGGGCATAGCGCTCCATAAAGCGTTCGCCGTCTTTGTTACGCAAGATTCCGCCCTCACCGCGACAGCCTTCTGTCACCAGCACTCCTGCGCCTGCAATCCCAGTGGGATGAAATTGCCAAAACTCAATGTCTTGAACTGGGACACCTGCTCGAAGTGCCATCCCAATGCCATCGCCTGTGTTGATGTAGGCATTGGTGGTGGATTGATAAATCCGGCCCGCGCCTCCCGTTGCAAGCACCGTCGCCCGCGCGTGGAAGCTGGCCAATTCGCCTGTTTCCATACACAAAGCCACAACACCCGTGATCACACCTGCTGCATTTTTAATGAGGTCGATGGCATACCATTCGGTAAAAAAAGTGGTGTTGTGTTTTAAATTGTTTTGATACAGCGTGTGTAATAAAGCGTGGCCCGTCCGGTCCGATGCGGCACAGGTCCGTTGCGCCACTTTTGAGACATCATACTCTCGTGACATGCCTCCAAACGCCCGTTGATAAATCCGGCCATCTTCCTGACGCGAAAAGGGCATGCCCATGTGTTCCAATTCATACACCACCTGGGGTGCGATTTTGCACATGTATTCCACGCAATCTTGATCTGCAATGTAGTCCGAGCCCTTGACCGTGTCATACATATGCCAGCGCCAATCATCCGGATGGGCATTGCCCAATGAAGCCGCCATCCCGCCCTGCGCCGACACGGTGTGGGAACGAGTGGGAAACACTTTGGTGATCACCGCTGTTTTCAAACCCGATTGCGCCAGTTGCAAAGCAGCCCGGAGGCCAGCACCGCCAGCGCCTACAATGATTGCATCAAATTCGTATTTTGCCATTGTCATGTTGTTCAACCCCACAGTATTTCAAGCGCCCACACAAAACAGGCAATAAAAGACAAAATCATCAGCGTAATCACCGTCAAGCGAGCGCATTTACAACTGATATAATCCGTAAAAATCGTCCACATCCCCACCCAAGCATGAATCACCAAGGCAAAAAGGGCCAACACTGTAAACGCTTTGACGATCGTATGATGAAAAAGGGAATACCAAACCAAAAACGAAACCGGATGATGGCCAATGATATAGCCAAACAAAAAGACAGTATACGCCGCCAAGACAATCGCTGACACCCGCTGAAGATACCAGTCTTTCAGGCCGTTTCGTGTCAAAGAGGTGATTTGCGTTAACATATGATCCAGACTCCTATTCCAATCGCCGCCACACAGCCCAAAGCAATCACCACAATGCTGGCAATTTTGCTCGAGGTTTTTTCCTCAAAATAGCCCGCATCCATAAGGAGATGCTTGATCCCCGCAATCAGATGATAAAACAAAGCCGATAAAGCCACCCACATGAAAAACGCCACCACGGGCGAACCCATAAAGTCTTTGACCATCAAAAAGCGGGCTTCAGACGAGAGGGATAAATGTAAAAGCCATAAAATAAAAGGGATCAAACAAAACAAGATGACCCCTGATAAACGATGCAAAATCGATGCCAATGCTTGCAATGGAAATCGATAATGCATCAAAGATTTGGGATCAATATTACGCGGACCTTTTGCCATGAAATGGGACTCCTCACGATGAACTTCGCGGCAGTGTAGCATAAAAACTTTTACGATTTCTATGGTACACTCCGTGCCCCATGAAAGCCTTTGAATTCTTTAATCCCACCCGCATTCTGTTTGGCCCAAACAAAATTGCTGCACTGCCGGCGCATTTGCCCAAAAATGCCCGCATTCTCTTTTGTTTTGATGAAGACGCAGTGATGGCCAATCATGTCTATGAGGCAACGTGTGCAGCACTGAAACCCTTTCCCGTTATGGAATTTGGCGGCATCAAACCCAATCCCGATTATGATTATTTGATCAAAGCCTTGCCTCTCATCAAAAAGCACAGTATTAACTGGATTGTTTCGGCGGGCGGTGGGTCGGTCTTGGATGGAGGCAAATTTATTGCAGCGGCGGCGTGTTATCAGGGCGACCCCTGGGCGCTGACTGAAAAGCCTTTCTTAGTCCAAAAAGCGCTCCCGCAGGCTTGTATTTTGACTTTAAGTGCTTCAGGGACGGAAATGAACCAATGGGGGGTTGTCAGCCGCCGCAGTCTCCAATTAAAACGTGATTTTTCAGGTGAAGCGCTCTTCCCTCGTTTAAGCATCTTGGACCCCAACGCTTTACTGACCTTGCCTCCTCACCAAGTGACCAACGGCATTATCGATGCCTGCTCCCACGTTTTGGAACAATACCTGACCCTGCCCGCAGAGACCTTGCTCCAAGATCGGCAAGCAGAGGCTTTATTGCTGACATTGATGGAAAATGGCCGAACCATTTTGAAAAATAAAAATGACTTGAATGCCCGCTCGCAATTTATGTGGGCAGCAACGCAAGCTTTAAATGACCACCTTCAAACCGGCGTCCCCTCTGATTTTTCCAGCCATCGCTTAAGTCATGCCATGACAGCTTTGTACGGATTGGAGCATGGGCAAACCCTGGCGCTGATCTTCCCTGCCAGCCTTTTTGTCTTAAGAGAGATGAAACACGCAAAACTGCTGCGTTACGCCAAAATGGTCTGGCAACTTGAGGGGGCTGACGAAGACCTGCTCGTCCTCACCGCCATCCAAAAAACCCGTGATTTTTTTATGGAAGTCGGCGGAGTCGTCGACCCCAACATTTTTGGCCTGACCCCCGACATTATTCCTGCCATCTTGCAGTACATCAAAGCTGAATATGGCTACCCCCTGGGAGAATGCCATCCCATTTATGAAAAAGAAGTGCGTGCTATTCTGAAAGCGATGTTTTCAGCGCCACCCGTATCGTCAGGATCGTTATCCCCAAGGTCTAATGATATAGTGCACTGCCTTCACTCTATTGAATAAATCATGTCAAAATCAAGCAATCGCTGGCTGAAAGAGCATTTCGACGACCCTTATGTCAAAAAATCTTGGGAAGACGGGTATCGCGCCAGGGCTGCCTACAAGCTGATTGAATTGCAAGATAAATATCATTTTTTAAAGCCTAATATGAACGTGGTTGATTTGGGTGCTGCCCCGGGTTCTTGGTGTCAGATTGCACGGCGCGCTATTGGCAAAAACGGACATTTGATTGCCTTGGATATTTTGGAGATGGACCCCCTCCCCAATGTGCATTTTATCCAAGGAGAC
>CAYGFJ010000127.1:0-5082 GCA_964349115.1 uncultured Francisellaceae bacterium | reverse complement strand
GTGTGGCATAATGTATCCTCTGTCAAACAGAGCTTGCCAAACTAAAGACATTGTTCCCCAAATAAAAAAAGGAAGATTTTTCCAAAAAAAATTCGATTTAAACAATGTGGCAGCAATAACATAAAATATTAATTCATAAGGTAGTGTCCAGAAAGAATCCTCAACATTATCCATGCTAAAAAATCTTTGCAACATAGTAAGGTTGATGAGGTACAGAGTGGCGCTCACCTTAGTGTTTGTCATTAAATTAAGGATTAAAACAAAGAGAATTGCAATCCAGTATATAGGGTATAGCCTAGAAAACCTGGCGATCATAAATCTGGTTGTATTGGCGTACTTTACAAGTGTAAAAGTGATAACAATGCCGCTTATAATAAAAAAAAGCTGAACGCCTACATAGCCATATTTAAAAGCATTTAAGCACGGATTTTGTATTCTGATTGCAGTGGGAATAAAAAAAAATGTATAGTGGTAGAGTATAACCAGAATCACTGCGATGCCTCTCAGGCCATCAAAATTGATTAGCCTATCTGGATGTATACTCTTTGACTTCATGCTCTGTAGTGTCCTTGCAATTGATTCGTCAACTTAAAAGCTTCGTCAATTGTGGCGTAGCTTATGCCCAAAATAAAATAGGAACCAATATAAATAAAATGGGAGCCATTTGAATAGTTTAAATTTGGATTCCCCATTGAGTCGATCTCGCCAAGTTGTGGGGACTTCCGTCACTGCGCCTTTTCGCGTCAGTGCTGCTTTCACTGTGAGCTCTAGAGCAATTTCAAAACCCGCTTTACTTTCGATTTGAATAGAGTGAAGGAATTTTCCGGAGTAAAGTTTAAAATTATTAGTGGGGTCGCGCGTCCCGATACCAGTCCAATAGAGCATTTGACCAGCCCATTTGGATAAAAATTTCTTGACGAGAATACCGCCCTGATATTCGCCGCCAGTTGAATAACGGGAGGCGGCCACAACGAGAGCACCTGCATGATATTTTTCAAGCATGAGAGGGAGATTTTCCAGTTCATCGCTGTCATCCCCCATTACGACAACCACAGGGCCTTCATGGGCATGATTAAAAGCAAATTTCATGGCATTGACGACCCCCTTGCCATAGGTTTGTTTAACGGGCTTCAGGCGAGAGTCTTGCTGTGCAATTTCTTGAAGAGTCGGTATGGTTGTATCTTGGTCAAAATCATAGACACAACTGACTTCCCAAGAAAATGATACATTTTTTAATGCAGTAATAAGATGATCATACACTCGTTTGATGGCGGAACCTTCATTATAGACAGGGATAATAATTTGCAAATCCACCATCAAATACCTCCGATAGCAATTTGTTCTTTAATCCAGGGAATCACCTCATCCAAAATGGTACTCAAGTCAGTGTTTGCTTCAAATCCCAGGAGCCTTTTCGCTTTTTCAGTCGAAGGTACCCGTTTTTGAACATCATATTTAAATGGATCATCTGAGATATAACGGAAAGGGGCATCTCCTTTTATTTTTTTCCAAATGGCTTCTGCGAGCTCCAAAACAGTTGTCGACAATGGGGTTGAGAGATTGAAGTCATTGTTGAGGGCATGAGGATGTTCCATACAAATTCGAATGCCTCGTGCCAAATCCCCGGCGTAGGTATAGTGGCGGATTTGTCTGCCATCACCTAAAATATGCAATGGGTCTTGGCCTTTCAGTAATTTTTGGACAAGATCAGGTACAACGTGACTCATTGCTAATTTCACATTCCCTGAATAAATATCAACGTCAGACACCGCGCGTTTTTCGCCAATGCCTACACAGTTGAAGGGTCGAATAATCGTGTAGGGTAGTTGATATTGCTCAAATGCTCCTTGTGCGAAGTATTCGCAAGCCAATTTTTGAAAGCCATAAGTACTGAGGGGCGGCGGGCATTGATGCTCATCACCTTCTCTGCTGGGAAAGGTCGTGGCTGATTCATAGACCATGCTGGAGCTTAATACATTAATTTTTTGTAATTTCCCGTGTTGAAAGGCGTGAATTGCGGCATCAAAGGTACTGGCTACAATGCGTTCGTTTTCGGCCATGAGCTCATAGGCAAATTCATGGAAGTAGGAGATTCCCCCGATCATCGCAGCGGATGCTAAAATTTGATCACATTCTAGGGCGGTCGTTTTCATGAGGTTAACATCTTTTACATCGCCCTCGATTAAATGAAAATGGGGGTGATCATCATAAGATTTTTTCAGTCGTCCATATTTAGAAAAGTTATCTATTCCAATAATTTCATGGCCATGAGCCAATAATTCTTCGACTACATATCCACAAATAAAACCAGAAGCACCCGTGACTAAAATTTTCATATCTTATCCCTTTTTAGGCCAAATTCCCCAGCAATCCACAAAAGGTTTTTGAGGCGTTAAATGAAGATATTCTTTATGGGGAACGCCCAAAAGAACAGCATCCGCCGCATCAATGCTTGCCTGCAAGGGGAGTGCATTTTCAAGATAGGGATCGTGGGTAATGACCTCAGCCATTTTGAATTCGAGCAATTTTTTAATCTTGAAAGACAGACTCTCTCGGGTATCATCCACATTTGCTTTAAAAGTCATGCCTAGAATGCTGATTTTTTTGTTTTTGAGGCTGCCAATTTTCTCCTCAAGCTGCCTTACTAAAAAGGTAGGCAATCCTTCATTGACGAGCATGGCAGCTTGGCCTAAAAAATACTGATTTTCATAAAAGCTTGAAAGTTGCATGGTATCTTTGAAAAGGCAAGGGCCGGCAGCTAAGCCTGGCTTGGCATAGTGTTTTGCGCGTGGATAATCATCGCTCAATGCATTGAATATGGTGTAAAAATCCAAGCCCATTTCTTCGGTCATCATATAAAACTGATTCGCAATGGCAAATTGCACATAACGCCAGGAATTGGTGATCAGTTTCGCTAATTCTGCTTCTTTGGGTTTCAGGCAAATCGTCTTGGGTGTGATCGCGCTAAAGAGCTTAATGGCGGCATCTTCAGCCATTGGACTGGTTGCAGAGATGAGCTGAGGGAGGGTGAATATTTCTTCAATCCCCTTACCTTGGAGAATGCGCTCGGGGCAAAAGGCAAGGAGCGGGGGATGGCCCCAATTTTTTTCAATCGTGTGGTGAATGAGATCAATCATGCCGGGATAGATCGTGCTTCTTAAGACAATGAGCTGTTTCTGGTTGAGATAGGGCAAGTAGAGGTTGATGATTTTCATGACTTCATTAATCTTGGGGCAATGATGTTCATCAACAGGGGTGCCTGTTACAAAAAATACAACATCGACCTTTGCGACGGCCTGCATATCAGAGGTGATGCGCAAATTTTTATGCAAACAGGCTTTTAGAATGGGTTCGGCACCTTCTTCAACAAACGGCATAATGCCCTGGTTGATTTGAGTGATAACATTTTGATTAATGTCGATCAGGGTGACGTCAAAGCCTTTAAACGCGAAAGCCAGACCCAGGGGAATGCCAACATGACCGCCCCCTCCGATAATTCCGATGTTCAGTGGCATCATCCCTCGCTCTCATTATAAAGCAGGCATAGTACAAATAATTGGGTGGTTTAACAAGGGGAATTATTCTTAAGCTAATCAACGATTGGAGTTCCAGAACTCCTGTGCTACTATTTTTTTGTTTTCTGTGGAGGGGATACGAATACATGGCTGGATTGATAGGAGGATGATGGGATGAAGTTCTATTTTAGATGGGCGTTGACCTTAGTGATGATTGGAGTTGTTGGAGCGCTGGTTATTTGCACTTGGAGCTGGTTGGCTGGACCCAATATTGATACCATGTTGACGTATCATCGAAACCTGATTGCCCATAGTTTTCATGGTATGTTTCAGATTTTAGCAGGGCAAGATCAAGCACCCCTGCCACAGCTTTTAGATTATGTTTTATACCTTTCTGGGTTTTCAAGTGTGCTTGCATTGCAGTTTGCCAGCTCCACTTTGATCATAGCAGCTGTCCTTTGGATACTTGCATTAGATTTAAAAACCAATGATCAATACCAGAAAATTCAAGTATCGTGGCGACCTGTTGTCTATGCACTCAGTGCGATTGCCATGATTGTTTCACCCAGTTTCAGTGTGTCATTAACATGGGTACGTTACGCTGCTATTGTCGGGATCTGTTGGTACGCGGTGTGGGTTCTGGAAGAAAAAATATTGACTGCCGCTGATTTGCAGCTTCGAAAATATGCGATCATCTTAGGGGCAATGCTTGGTCTTGGCTTGCTAATCTCGTATACCTGGGGCGTCGTCATTGTTGCATCACTGTTATCGCTGGCATGGCGTCGTCAATTGCATCGTCCTGGTATACGAAGCAGTCTTTTATTGGGTGCGATACCTGGTGTTGTAGCAACTTTTGTATTTCTTATCTATGCAGGCAGTATGCACCTGAGCTTAATTTTATTACGTTCCCATGCTCATTCTGGTCTCATTAAAACCATTGGTGAAGCTTGGGGTCTTCTGATTTATCCACTTGTTGGATCGCTATTATTTCCAGGAGTTATTAATACTTCTATTTCAATTGTTAGCTTAGCCATTATTGGTTATTCAGTATTCTTATTTTTACGAATACGACGTGATTACGTTGTGCCGTTTCTCTGCCATGTCATTTTGCCAGTCCCTTTCTTTATACTGACGGCTGCAAACTCTGGTTATGGCATGATTGGCCCTGGGCTTATTCTTATGTCATGTGCTATCAAGGGCGCGCTGCAATTGTCAATAAGACGTTCTATATTATTTGTAGTATTAGGCATGGTCACGCTGACAGCAGGAATGCTCGCAAATTTGCATGGATTTAACACCGTGGCTCCCGAAATGTATGCTAATAAATCGAGAGCAGCACTTGATGCTGTGATATCTCGCTTATCTCAAGAGCACGCCTTAAATGATCAAACATTGGTTGTTGCCTGTGATGAAAGCACTCTTTTTCTTGCCGAATCTTCCTTGCCCACTTCAGTGCGTCGGCGCTATAGCAGTGACGAAAAAACCTCAACAGCCCCAAACGTTGAGGCAATGTTGCGTGTAGGGTATCGCCAAGATACATTAACTCCAGCGATTCATCGCGATGTTG
>CAYGFJ010000126.1:1140-5096 GCA_964349115.1 uncultured Francisellaceae bacterium | reverse complement strand
GTTCTCAAGTTCGTCTTGCATCGCTTTATCCCTGTCTCCTGTGTTTCGGTCAACCAGCCATGGAAAGACTTTGCGTGTAGTTCTGTGCTTGGGTTGCCTCAAAAAAACGACGTGCTCGCCGGTCAGCCTTAGCGCATTGTTACCGTGTACATTCACTTGTAGTGAAAACTAAAAGTTCGGTTTCGTTAGGAGTTGCAACAGATATCGTATTGTTTTTTAAGAAAGAAATTTTTGAATCAGGATTATTCTGCTTAATGTTACGGCATATATTTTCGTTTGAATAATATGATGAAAAGACAAAGGCCTTTCTCAAACTATGTTTGAATGAGTTACTTTCTACCAAGGATGCCATGGCGCTAGGTGTTATGTTTATAAGCATTGCCATCCCCATAAAAATGGCACTATGTTTAAGAGGGTTAAACTTCCCCTTAGGTGCTTTTATTTGCAAAACAAATAGGGATGACCGAATAAATTTTCTAATAGGTGCAATTTCGTAAAGCATTAACGACAGCATAACTCCTGCATGAGCTAGCATGGAAATTGATGTAATTATAAATATTATGAGTACCCATACAAATGGCGCTAGATAAAATGTTAATAAAGTTTTGCCCTCGATAAATAACGATGGGTCGACCCCCGTCATAGCAACGATCTCATTATTAACTAGTATATCTGTAAGTAGTGTTGCGCCTATGACGATCAAGCTAAACACAATAGAGAATATACTTTTATTGTTCTTAATTTTTTGGATGAGTTTATATTCTATAATAAATAGACATATTGAGCTTAATGCCGCAGTTGACAAGATGGGAAACAGTAATTTTGAACTCACTTGAAAATTAAGTTTTTTCAAAAAAACAAGTGCATACAGTGCGGTTGTTGATGCCCATATTAATAATGTCAAAAAATGGCCAAGATTATATTGGGAGAATTTATGCCTTAAGGCAACTAGCCTTTCCTTTCTATTGTAAACATTTGCCAGAATTAGAATTGGCGGCGAGATGGTCATGATAATGATAAAAAGTATCATCATTTTTTATGTTTGTTTAGGGGTGAGCCTGTCTTGTAGGGGACTTTTCCTGCAGGGACATGCTTTGCTGCAGGATCGAGATGCACGTCTTGGTCATCGAAGAAAATATGTGGCTTGAAGGCCTTAAGGATTTTAGACTTATCCAAACCACCTAGAAAAAATATCTCGTCAACGTACACGCCCCAATGGCGTAATGTTTTTATGACTCTCATTTCAGCAGGGCTGTTGCGAGCTGTAACAATTGAGATACGAACAGGGGAATACTCTACTTTGTGAGGCAGCCTATCCTGAAGGCGAGACAACTTCTTTAGTAATACAGCATAGGGCCCATCATTTAGAGGGGTGTCTTGTTTTTGATTTTCTTCATCATGGAATTTTTCAAGACCTTCTGCCTTGTATACAATTTCACTTTCTTCACTAAACAAAACAGCGTCACCATCGAAAGCAATTCTTACTTGACCTTTAGGTATTTCTGACATATCTCCTGGAGGTTCTTTGACTAAGGCAACTGCGCATGTATCACTATCAATAACTTTTTGGGCATCTTTAGTGTTTGTTGTCAGGAATAAATCAACATCGTAAGCATCTAGATAGTCAACAACTGATTCACCACCTGTAAAAGCAGACCTTGTAATATCTAGTTTTTGTTCTCTAATATTATGAAAAACACGAATACCTGTCTCTGGCGAATTCCTGGACATGACAACTACCTGGACAAGAGGAGTTTCATGGGCAGGTTGGAATTTGTTTAGACCCATTAAAGCTTCAACTAATGGAAAACCTGTTCCCTTTTCTAAATATTCAGTTTCATGGGCTTCTGTGTACTTTCTGTATTCCTCCATCGCCTCTTCTGGCTTGGTGTCGAATTTGTCCCGAAAAATAGCATCTGCTTCGCTCAAATCAAACAAAGCCGTTGATGTGATACCAACCACCAAAGTGTCAGATAGGTCTAATGGCATAATATTTTTCCTGTGTAACGACCTGCATCACCAGTGGCGCTAATGAGCTTGCCGCGTCAGCGCCGCAGTCGTTCTCGCCATCTGGTGCATGCTTTTGTTGTGACATCTTTGTTCTTAGTATCACTATTAATCAATTTGATTTAAAAGAATATTTTTGTTGTTGAACATGCATGGTAGTTAACAAATCAATGTCTCCATTGATTTCACAAAACAATTTATAGTTTTTGCTTAGGGGTGACATGTTGATACATGGATTGTCTGAGCACAAAACAAATGGAACACCATGTTTTGTAAATTCATGGATTGGATGTTTATTTATGACTGGTACAGAGCGGGTTAAAAAATTACTAACCAAACAAATTTCTATACAAATATTTCTATCTCGAAGTATGCTCATTATTTCTTCAGAATTGGCCGCTGCGAGACCATGTGATATCCGGTCTGCCCTACATTCTTCAACTGCCCACAATATGTTCTCAATTTTCCCAGTTTCACCTGCATGTATTGTTATTCCCAATCCTAATTCATGCTTAGATCTTATGAAAAAATCACGGACTTCTGGCACAATAGGTGAGTCTTCATTGCCGCTGAGGTCTACTCCTACCAATGTGCTATTAAACTTAACTGCCTTAATTGCTTTCTGTAATTGAGCAATCTTATCTTTATCAAGATTGTACCTTGAAAGAGAAAGAACGAGCTTAGCGTCAATGCCAATTTTCGCTGATGCGTTTTCGATTGAATCAATTAGCCAATGTAAAGCATCAACTAAGGGAATATCGTTAATTTCTGATATATTAAATGGAGAATTTCGCAACTCCACATAACGCACATTGTCATTAGCTAGACCCTCTAGCGCTGACTCAACCATCAAATTGAGGCAATCTCGGCTATATGGAAGTTTTTTCAGAGCATGCCATGGCTTAAAGTATTCTTGTAAACCGTTTACGGGGCATTGAATTTGGAGATCAGTCTCAAGAGTGAACCAGCCTGGCAGACTCCCGCTGATTGGGGCCAGAAGCTTTTGGGCAGTATCGGTTGGAATGGCGCCATTGAGGTGAACATGAAGATCTGATTTCGGCAAAGACAATAGTTCGTCCAACAGTTTTTTTCCCATTATTTCCTAAACTTCATGCCGTAAAGAATTTTACGAATTTTATTTCAGTTTCTCTAGAAATTCCTGTAGTGCTTTTTGCGGGTCATCTTCGTCTGAGGTGAGCATTTTTATGCCCCACTGCTCCAATATTGCCTCTTGTATTGGATTAGGTCTGTGCGTAAACACATATGATTTAGGCTGTACCCCTCCACCCCTATTTGACTTCCACAATTTTGCAAGTTTATAAAACAAAAACCTTAAATTTACGTCAGTTAAACTATACCCAATAAACAAAACAGACTTTCCAAGCACATCGGATCTCAGTTTAATATCGAGAGGAGTTTCAAACTCTAAACGTTCATAGTAACTAGATTCATCAAGGACAATTGTTTCATCATTATCAAAGTCTCCATGAAACTTGATAATCTGTGTTACTCCATCTTTCAGCAAAGGTATGTCGGAAACGCCTGCTATCTTAATGTATTTTTTTCCGTAGTGTTCATAAGAACGCTCAAGCCAACGATCATAGTTTGTGGTGTAAACCATTGGAAATTTTGAGTTTGCAATCAATCTATGAATTTCTGACTTTGCCAAATCTATATCTTTAGAATGCCAATTAGTATCCATCCAGCTTCTAAGTGGCCCTATATTACCCTTTTTTACTCGGTAGTATTCAGCAAGAGCAAGGCTCTCTCCAAATGACTTATATATCTCAGGCTCATACCCGAGTTCTACGGCGATATGATCTATAAGTTCTGACCATGTTGGTAATCCCAAATTTCTTGAAACACCAGCCCCAACGAATAGAATCACGTTGCCTTCACGATAAGAACTAATCAAATCATCCATCACAGCATTTCCTTTACAAGAAATT
>CAYGFJ010000126.1:0-1130 GCA_964349115.1 uncultured Francisellaceae bacterium | reverse complement strand
CAAGAAATTCACGGAACTTATCAAAGGCTAACTTGCGCATAGAAATATCGTTCTTTTTTTCACCCAACTCAGCGAATGTTTCTGAAAAACCTTTGGGTATAAAAACACAATCCCATTGAAAAGCTCGGTCACCTTTTGGCTCCGGAGATATATTGCCTTCTATAGCACCTTCAAAAGTATAGATTTTTTTTGCGTCACAAAATGCGATTACTGTTTTTGCTGTTAATGCTGTATTTTCAAGACGTCCAAACAATTCAGAAAACTTGTCAGCTTCCAGCTTGTCCCAGAACACCTGCGTCAACCCACCAGGAAAGCCTTTAAGGCTGTCAATATATAGACCTGTGTGCTCTATAAAAACAGGCCTTCCAGTTTGGTTAAACGCTTTCAATACTTTGTCTCTAACAATATCTTCAATATTTTCGGTCTGTATTTCATGAATAGTTAACGGCGCATGAATAATAGAGACGTTAATATCACCTAATATTGCTTTTACTTCACCCGCCTTATGCGGATTTTTTGTAACGAATCTGATTTCCAATTTTTAATCCTTTATGAATTGGTAGTCATAACATTATATTAGACAGAATTACGCGTTAATACGTAATACGCGGAATCTAGAAATTCTGCATAATTAGGAGTTCCGGGGACAGGATACGCAATTCACATGCCTCTCGTAAATTGCAGAGGGGGGCACGTTGTTGATTTGCCAGCCAACCTATCCCTGATTCGTGAATTCCAGTTATGACTGCACATCCTCTCCTTCCCGGAGCACCTGCCAGAAAAAGATTTAGAACACCCTATCAAACCTGATCTCCGATCACAATACAGAAAAAATACGTGGAAAAGGCACAAAAAAACCCGCAACCGTTTCCGGCGCGTGGTTTCTTTGTTGTAGGGCAAATGGCGGAGACAAGTTGACGCAGCCCCCTACAGGAGTTCAGAGCCCCCTGCTGCTACAGGGGGGTGATTTGGGATATAAAGTCCGGCAGGTCTTGCCGCGTGATGGCCCAGATGATATCCAGGTCAACGCCAAAATAGTCATGCACGATCCGGTGTCGTAAGCCGATGATCTTGCGCCACTCGATTTCGGGGTGTTCATCGGTGAATTCCTTCGGCAGTCGATTAGCGGC
>CAYGFJ010000125.1:2624-5107 GCA_964349115.1 uncultured Francisellaceae bacterium | reverse complement strand
TGGCGGTGCTATCACTCGGCTATTATTTCAATTGGTCGTCATCAATGCCGATCGGCTTATATAAAGTGAGCGCGCCTACTGATTTAAAGCGTGGCGGTGTGGTTGTGGTCTGCTTGCCTGAAGCAGTGGGAAGCATAGGTCTAAAGCGCAGATATTTAAACCCTGGTCGATGCCCTGGTGGGTACAGCCCCATTATTAAAGAGCTCATCGCAACCCCTGGCGATAATGTCACCCTGACCCCTCAAGCAATCGTGGTCAATGGTCAAAACTATATTGCACCTTTGCAAACACAAGATACAGAGGGCCGACCCCTTGAGAGCATCCCCAGAGGGTTAAACTCTCAAACGCCAGACTATTGGCTTTATGGAAAGGGCAACCCCTCTGATTCTTGGGATTCGCGTTATTGGGGCGGAGTAGACCGAAGCAGCATTATTAAAAAAGCCGCTCCGGTGCTGACCTATTAGGTTTTTAAAAATGCATTGATTCCCTTGGACTGAAACAACGTCCGAGACCCCGGCTCATTTTGTAGCGCTTCCATTGCGGAAATGAGCGCCCCCAATATTACATCTTTTGCTTCCTGATCTAAGCCTGATTTAACAATCAGCCCGCCGTACTCAATTTTACGGCGGGTCTCTGCGCGCGCATGATCATCGCGTACCTTGCTATACTCATTTTTCATTTTTGACAGTCTCCTTTTTAACAGCTTCAGACTGTCTAGTTTGAGGACTTTTAGGAGGGCTCGCGGATATTTTTAGAAATTGCTCTCTTAAAAATCCGGTGTCATGGTCGCCGAGATTACATTCAAGGCAAAGTTTGCCAAGTTCATGAATCCGTTTTTTGACGGCTTGCTCATAAGCTTGGGCGGCGTGTTCAAGCGCAGCTTTGCGTTTCTGCATGATGAGGTGAGCATAAGAGGTTTTATTCTCTTCGCTGGTTTTGATATCGACTTTATCGGTCATGATATTTTCTCCGTCTTGGTTGTGCCAGGACAGAGGAACGTGTGCACCTTCGCTTATACCATACTCGCGGCGTAAAAGTCAAGGATTTTTTGGCAATCCACTTTTTGACAGTCTGGCCGCTTGATTAAAGGCGTTTTGAGGCTGCAACTTTTTAAAAATGACGAAACGCAGTAGTGATAAGGCATAGAGGCCTATATGAATCTATTTGTAACAGAATAGGCTCACTTTTTTAAAGACCCTCTTAAACCTCTGCGAAAGGCGACTTTGCTCGCCTGTAGCCAAACTCACCTCCGCCTGGCGGGGTGCGCAATATACATTGCTTCGCAACGTGCTAATTTCAGCATCCCCGCCGAGTTTTAAATTTTGTAATTTAAACACAGGAAGGTTGCATGGCTATCGAGTTTGCTAGATGTGTGGTGTATTCCCGTTCGCAAGGCAAAAATGCCGTGCAAGCGGCTGCCTACCGTTCGGCATCTATCCTCTTCGATGATCGCACGGGGATAACCTTCGATTACCGCGATAAGCCAAATGTTACCCATTCAGAGATCATGCTTCCCGCTGGTGCAGATGCCGCATTTTCTGATCGGCAATTCCTCTGGAATGAAGTGGAGCGGGTTGAGAAGCGCAGTGATGCTCAAGTCGCCAAGGATTACATTTTGGCACTTCCCAAAGAGCTGACCCTTGAGCAGAACATAGCGCTGGCCCGTCAATTCGCTCATGATCACTTTGTCAGTAAGGGCATTCCTGTTGATCTCAATATTCACGTTGAAGATGGCAATATCCACGCGCACCTACTGACTACCACCCGTCGCTTGGTAGGCAAACATTTTTCGCTAAAAGCACGGGATCTCAATCCTGAATTCAATCAAGGCATTGTCGTTAAAAAAGACCCCTGGGGCGGTAAGTGGCGGGATGCTCAGGATCAGTTTTTTAAAGACAACGGGATTGATTTGGAAGTTGACCCAAACCACCTGATCCCCACTCGTCACCGTGGCAGACCACAGAATGATGACCGCGCAGAATATCTGGATCAAGACAATAAGATGCGCCACGAAATGGAAAGGGAGATTGCTCTCAATTCGCCTGCATCGCTTCTGAATATCATGAGTGAGCGTTATTCAGTATTCAGCGATCGTGACTTGGCTTGCGTCGTCAACAAAGCCACCAATACCCCTGAAGAGTTTGAGTTATCCCTACTCAAAGTAAAAGCCCATCCCGACCTCATCACCCTTGGCCCTGGTGATGATGGCCGCTTGCGTTATGCCACCCGTCAATACATCACAATGGAATGGACGATGGAAGAGCAGGCGGTGAAACTCAGTAAGGTTGAGCACCACATGGTCGCCTCCTGGAGATTGAAAGAACAAATTGAGAAATATGATCTCAATAAAGGTCAGCAAGCCGCCCTCGAACATATCCTGATGGGTGGCGATATTGCCTTGGTTGTAGGTAAAGCCGGAACAGGTAAATCCTACATGATGAATGCCGCACGGGAAGTATGGGAGGCAGAGGGTTATCGGGTGA
>CAYGFJ010000125.1:0-2524 GCA_964349115.1 uncultured Francisellaceae bacterium | reverse complement strand
TCCTACATGATGAATGCCGCACGGGAAGTATGGGAGGCAGAGGGTTATCGGGTGATGGGTGTGGCCGTTGCGGGGATTGCATCGGAAAGTTTAGAGTCCGGCTCTAACATTAAGAGCTCAACGATTGCGTCATTCAAGTACAAATTGGAAAAAGGCACGCTCACCTTGGGTGAAAAAGATGTGATTGTCTTGGATGAAGCAGGTATGGCAGACAGTCGTGATCTCTCCAGGATTGTCGATCAGGTGCGCGAAGCTGGCGCTAAGTTGATTCTGGTCGGCGATCCAAGCCAAGTGCAAGCCGTTGGCCCAGGCGCTCCCTTCAGGGCTCTACTCGAAAGATTAGGTTTTGCGGAGCTGACTGAAATCAAACGCCAAAGAGCGCTCGACGATCGACTCGCCACCACTATGCTTTCAATGGGTAAAGTCGATATTGCTTTGGATAATTATGCGCGCAAAGGTCAAGTCTTCCTGAGTGAGACTGAAGCGGCCAATATGGATATGCTGATGAGCAAGTGGGGTCAACACATCGGCACCAACGGCATCGGCGTTATGAATGAAACGATTATTCTGGCGCATCGTAACGAAGACATCACCATTCTGAATCAACGCGCCCGCCAACAACTCATCGCTGCGGGGACTCTAAAAGGCAAACCCCATGCCTTTGAAGTCAAAGACAATCGCGAAGGTCAGAATGGAAAGACCAAGCAAATTGAACTCATGGTTGGCGAGCGGATTCTGTTTTTAGAAAATAGCTGGAAGCTCAACGTGAAGAACGGCCACTTCGCCACAATCACCGAAATAAAAGGCACCCGAATCACGGCAGTGATTGGCGAAGGTAAGAAAGCCAGAACAGTGAAGTTTGATGGCAAAGAATATCAAAGCTTCGACTATGGCTATGCAGCCACCGTTCATAAAAACCAGGGCGTCACCGTTGATACAGCCTTCCTGTTTGTGGGCGGTAAATATTGGAGTCGCAATTTAATTTATGTGGCGCTGACCCGTCACCGCGATTATGCCTATATCTTTGCGGATAAAGTCACTCATACCAATTTTGAAACCTTAAAGAAAAACCTGAGTCGCCTGTCAATCAAAGACACCGTAATCGACTTCCCGCTGAATTACGCCATCCGCAGAGGTCTTGATCCTGATAAAGTCATGGGTCAATGCCTGAATGCCATGAATTTAGCCAAAGGCAAAATTAAAGACGCCTGGAGTTTCTTGGCTGACGTTGAGGCCTATAACGAAAAATTGGATCGAGTTAAAAAAGATGAGCTTAAAACTACTCGCCGTCAGGATGCGGTTGCAGTGGCGGTTTATGCTGATTTGAAACGCAGTGTTGGAGCCGGTTGGTCTGAAATGAAGCGCAGCGTAATTCCAGGCAAAGATTTTAGCGAACACGCCGAGTATGGCAAAAACTATGACTTAATGATTGAACGGAATAAACAGGCGCATTTGCTTTATAACGAGGCCCATAAATACGAACTGGCAATGGAGCTCAACAATGTCAGTTTGGATGAGCTTAAACGATATAGCGCATCGCATGAGGCGAGAGAGCTGGTTTTGCGCTATGAAATTCTGGCGAAAAAGGGCAGTAATCTGGATGCGGGCAAAATCGCTGAGATAATCAGAGCGAATGGTAGGCTGCACGGCCAATTCGTTCGTGAACGGGGTCTCGGCTGGGATGCTATCAATACTCTTGGTAAGCGATATGCAGTCCTCACGCTCCTGCACTCACTCGATCCAATTGAACGCAATAGACATCGCGAAGTCATGGAATATCAAGGCAAAGGTAGAGCCTGTGTGCAAGCCTTCAAGCATAAAAATCCTGATCCAGCCCTGGCGCTATTCGCCACCAGTGATCGCAATGCCGATGTGAAGGCGTTGAGAGTCCATCTTGCTCTCGCTGATTTAGACAAAGCCGCTCACCACTTGTTTACCCATCAAGCCGAATATGCCAAAGCAATTGAGCAATTCAAAATCCCGCTGGATAAATTAGAGCGCGAAGCCAAACGTCACGAGCATCGTCAAAAAGTGCGCGCACTTCTGAAAGCAGAAAAAGCAGGTCATACTCTCCTGAAAGAAAATATCGTCTACAACATCAAGAAAGATTTGGCTGCTAACAAAAAAAGCTATGGTTTAGTCATTCGTGAACTCGAATTTAAAGGCATGGATTGGAAGAAAATTCACTTAGGCGCATGGGCGCACGATGAAAGAAGAAAACCCCTGCTTCATCCTGATCAAAAATCGGCAGTTAAAGCGTATGCCGAATATCGTGCTGCGAATCGCGCAATTGGCAGGGCCGTACAAAGGAATAAAGACCTTGTTAATATCAGAGCCATTCCATACACGATTGCGTTGCAAGCGCCAGGTCTATTAACGCCAGAATATCTGACTTTAATACGTATTAACTTAATCCAAAATGAGGAAAAATACGCAGTGCTGAAAAAAGCTGATAAAGCACAGCGTAACAAAAAATACATGGTCATCAAGGGTGCGGTTTCCAATCGTGATGCAGCAGCCTATC
>CAYGFJ010000124.1:0-5115 GCA_964349115.1 uncultured Francisellaceae bacterium | reverse complement strand
TTGGTGCTATAATGCAAAACTAAAATTAACCATGCCCCAAATCATCTGGGCATGTTTTTTGAGATTCAAGAAGACGTTAAAATGAGGAGGGCCCACATGGCGATTATTAAAAACACTGCAAGCAAGCTCAAAACCACAGCCAAAAGAATGTTCGCCGCCAAGGAATTACAACAGGGTTTCAACGAAAATTATGGTGTTATAAAAAAAATCTGCAGTTACAATTTGAAAAAATTCACCCCCGATTACGACCATTTCAGCATGCCTACAGCCCAATACATTGAGATACAAAAAGGGTTTAGAAAAATATTATTTTTATTTATTTTTATACTCGCTTTTGCTATGCTGTACGCCTTCATCAACTTGATAAAAGGACACTACACCTTGTTCTTTTTAAGCCTCAGCTTCTCATTCTTATGCCTCATATTCACCTTCCGCTATCATTTCTGGCTCTACCAAATGAAGCGCAAAAAATTAGGCTGTACTTTTACCGAGTGGTATCGGGATGAAGTGAAGGTGCGCCTTTCCAAAACCACTAAGGCTCCTTCGTTCGGAGCCAAAAAATGAGTCCAGTTTTCAGTTTTGCGATGCCGAGTGCGAGCGATTCTTCAGTCACCATTTTAAATCAAATTTTGGGCACCGCTATTTATGATGTCATGGGCGTGCAACCTCCCAGTGGCGCCCAAACGTCTACTATTTTTACAGATTTATTAAAAACATTTGACCTCTATCTCCTGGGTTTCGGCACCTTAATTTTTGCAATTATGCTTTTTATCGGCACCATGAACACCGCAGCGGATGGTCAGTTTTTAGGGCGTAACTGGAACAGCATCTGGACCCCTGTACGCCTGGTTATTGGCCTTCTTTTTATCGTTCCACTGCAAACCGGTCTCTGTGTGGGCCAATATATTTTCTTATATTTAATTTTAATTGGTGTCAACATTGGTAGTGGCGTCTGGAACTATGTTGTTTTAGAAATTTTTCAAAACAATACCCCCCCTGCTATTCCAACTTATGTCAACAACTACGCTTTAATGATGATGGAAGAACAAGTCTTAATGCAAGCAAATAGGATCATGAATAATGTAATGGGTGGAAATGCAGCAGGAGGGGGCGCTGAAGTTGATTTTAGCGGTACTTATATAGCAGGTCAAAATGTTCCGGCGCCTGTTATTACAGCGCTTGTAAATGAAGCCAATACAACTGTTTGCAATGATCTTTTTACAGGGTCAGGGTACATAGGCCCTGCTTCCACACCTGGGACTGGAGCTTGCGCTGCTGCAGTGAACGCTGCTTTATTGGGAGGAGGTGTTGGAGCCTCAATGGGCGCCTGGCAGCTTAATCCAGGGGCTACGCCAATGGGCGAGTCTATTGCTGTTTGGTTTGGCATGGGAACAGATACCACTTATAGTGCCACTGCCTTTGGCACTATAGCCCCGAGCATAACAGGAGATGTTGCCAATGTCTGGCCGTCATCTGGCGGGGACGTCTATGTGTCTGGGCATTATATTTATTCTTTTGCTGCTGCCTCAACGCTGTCTCCCATACAAAGTCAAATTCCACCCGCTGTACTAAGTGAATATCAGACAGGTGCGAATAACTTTACGACTAAATTGTTGGGTGCCTCACCGGCTCCAGATGATCCTAATACTGGATTGATCTTTGATTTTGTTAATACTGCCATTGGCACAAGCGCTGGGGCAGCAGCGGTCACTTGCGGAATGTCAACAGGGTTGAACCCCACTGATCCTTGTTCACTACAACCTGATGCAAATCAATTGGTAGCAGATGCACAGGGAGATATTCAAGCGTATGACACCGCTTATGGAACAGCTGAAAAAAGCATCTCTTTTACATGCACCCCCCCCTCACCTACCACGCCGACTGATCCTCCTACATGCACATTAAATCCATCTTCTGAAGCGTATAACAACTACGTCATTGCTGGATTACCCAGCATTTCTCCATCTGGAGTCATCATACCAACAAGCATTTCCGTCCCTTTATTGGGAAGCTGGTGGAATGCAGGTGCAAGTTACATGATTATAGACAGTCAATTTTCAAGTAACTTGCAATTGCTGACCAGCTGGATCCAAAATAATGAATTGAATTTTACTGGCTCTAATAATGTCACTGGGTCAATGCAAGCGACGACTAACGTTGCAATCGTTGAAGCAGGACAACTCTTGGCTCACTCCAGTAATTACCCCTCAGATTCATCAAAGCAGTATCGATATGACTCTTCCTTCTATGTTGCGCCTGACGGCAACACCATCGATACGCAGTACGGAGACCAACTCCGCTATTTCAACTCTCCACTGACACTTACAACACCCAGCTTGACTGTTAATTTGGGTGATATGGGCATGGCAGCACAAAATTGGGCCAACGATATTATGCCCTACAATCCAACCTCAGGATATACGGCCTCAGAGCCCAGTGCTGGAGGAAATACTCAGTGGTCTGTCTGCCCAAGCCTTGATACCTTGCCTCCGCCACTTGCCAACTATTCTTGTAACAGCACTGGTGATGCACAACAAATGCAAGCCTATCAAAATATGCAAACTTTTTATCAGCAATTACAACAGGTGCCACCTGAATTTCAAGCTCCAATTGACTATATTTTGCAAATTGCCCAAGCCTCTGTGCAGACCCACACCAAGTGCGCTCAATATGCAGGTTGCTATATCATGATCCTTCCGTATCTCCAAAATGTAGTGGATGTTCTTGCAGATAACGGAGCACTGGATGACAATCCAGACGTGCTTCCTGTCAATCAAGCCATGGGCTCTATGTTCAATGATCTTTTTGGAAATGCAGGCACTACCGCTCCCGGAGTGGCCAATCAAGCGATGCCGATCAACTCCATTATGCAGGAAATTTATGATTTGGGCATGCCAAATGACAACAATGTATTTGCTCAGCAGTTTAGTTTGATTCAACAAGTGAGAAATGTGGGCATTGGTACCATTGTCACCTGCATGAACTCCATGGAAAATGTCTACAATCACTATACATTGCTTATGACTGATTTTGTTTCAGCCATTCAAGACGTTGTTAATGGCAATACTCAGGCAGCAGCAGAGGTTTTGGCTGGCCTGGGCTCTATTCCTATTATTGGCAGTATTTTTTCAGGGATGGGATCTGCGCAAGAATCCATGGTGCAGCTGGATATTGCAACGATGACATTAACGACCATGGCCAATGTAGGCATTCAGCTGATGTGGCTACCTTTGTTTTTATTTATAATGACTTCATTGTTTACGATTGGCATACAATTTTCGATGCTGATTCCTTTTATGCCCTACATCATGTTTTGGGCTGGCTCCATTGCATGGGTATTAGGGGTCCTAGAAGCGCTTGTCGCTGCACCTTTGGTGATGTTGGGCCTCGCCCATCCGGGTGGGCATGAATATGCAGGACACACCCTGCCTGCACTCAGAATGATGATGGGCGTGGTATTTAGACCTGTCTTGATGGTGATCGGTATGATCACCGGGATTTTGTTGACCTACGTACTCATCAGCTACTCCGCTCAAGGCTTCCATATTGTTGCAGCGGCTACCTTTGATTCACTACCCCCTGACAATCAAATGTTGATGGGCGTGATGTGCTGCTTATTGGTGTTTACTTACGCTTCCTTCTTGGTCATGGCTTTTACAAAATGCTTTTCACCCATCTACTCAATTCCAGAGCAAGTGGTGCAATGGATCGGGGGTCAAGCAGCGCAAGCAGGAAAAGAAGAAACCAGTCAATTTTCAGGGAATGTGCAGCAGACCGCTCAGCAGGGTGCCCAGGCAGGTGGACAATCGATGCAACAAGGCATACAAGCCCAAGAAAGCAAAGGACAGAAGATGTCTGAGCTTTCTTCGAAAACCTCGCAAACACAATTTGATGTGATTAATTCACAGGCGCAAGGCGCTTCGCAAGGTGCTACATCTGCTGGCCAAGCTGGCATTGCCATGGCAACAAAGGAGTAAAGACGATCATGATAAAGAAATACAGTTTTATTGTTACGGGAGTCACTTTTTTTCTATTGAGCTTGAGTGCACATGCGGATAACAATCCGTATTCACAATATGTCAATAATACCAACCCTCAAAACACTACACCCTTTAATCCGTACAGTGCAGGGCAGGCTGCCCCATCAAGCAATCAGCAAATGCCTGACTCAAGCATGCAGAATACTGACAACATCAATGCTGAGATGCCACAATCACAGCCAGCGCCAGCAGCTGCACCTGCTGTGCCAACTCAAAATACAACGACCACCAGCCCAGTCATTTTATATTCCAAGCCCACAGCGCTGGTACAACCTGCTGGAAATGTTGGTCAGTTTAACGCGGCAGCGCCAACAGCAAACTCGACGTATTCTTATGTTAATCCACAAAGCAATATCAATAACAGCAGCGCCAACACTGCCCACCTGATACCGGGTTTATTGCCTGCAAACTCTGGGACAGCCGGGACAACTCCCAGCAGTCCAAATCAACTCATCCCCATTCTGAAAGCCATTAATCAAAATGTAGAGACAGGCAATCAGCAAATTGCTATGCATTATTCACAAGACCAACTTCCCAATTTAAACTTTCAACCCACAACATCAGATTTTGTGTCAGTTCAATCTGGCTTTTCTGCTTTAAGCAATCTCTATAGCAGCCAGTCTTCTTTTAGTACATTATGGCTTTCTGATGCACAGAAAGGCGAAGGAAAAACAGAAGATTCGACGGAAGGCCCCAATTCTTTTGATGTGAGCGGCTATAGCAGTTGGGCAAGTGCATCTCAGTATGGCCAATCGCAAGGCAGTCAACCTTGGAGCCCCATCGTCAGCTACAGCATGAATAGTTTAAATGATTTATATTATAGTGCTCAGGGCTCTAGTACACCTTCCCCTATGGCAATGCTGAATACTTCCGTCATGACGCCCTTTAGCAGTAATGCCTGGATGCAACAGGTAGAGGTCGCCACCACCCCTCAATTGCTAAGAACGATTGTTCTGCAAAATGCAGTGCGGAATTATATGCTCTATCAAATGCTTCGTCGTCAAAGTGAACAAGAAATGTTGCAAGCAACGGAAGTGCGCTTGCTGTATGACATGGACACACATGTCAATAAAAA
>CAYGFJ010000123.1:0-5151 GCA_964349115.1 uncultured Francisellaceae bacterium | reverse complement strand
GTTTCAAGCTGTCCTAATAAATGCCCCACTCCAGTCAAGATAAAGCGCACCACGTCTTCTTCTGAAAAAGCCTTGTATAAATCGACATGGGCATAGGGTAACTTCAGGGTTTCGATGGCACGTAAGGCCAAACTGGTTTTTCCATAGCGCCGAGGGGATATCAATAAAATTGGCGTGCCCGCATCCAGATCACCCATTACGCGTTTTAATTCAGCTTTGCGATTGCAAAACGAAGGACCCATGGCGAGGTAAGTTGGAAAGAAGTTCATAGGGTCTCCGGATATTATTAAAATACAATTATTGGATTTGAATTATTGCATTTAAATAATTGGAATGCAATAATTTTAAAAGGCAATTTCATAAGCTGTATTTCTACCTGCGCCTTCTTTGATGCGCTTCAGGCAAGTTTTTTGAACCAACTCTGCAAGTTCCCGATAGGCCGTTGCACGGCTGACGCCGGTCAAACTGACGTACTTTTTGGTGGTCATTCCGCCGATGAACGGATCAGCGTCCAACATTTTATTGAGGACTTTTCTTTGGTGGGTGCTGAAGGAAGTGTGGACATGGGTTTGCCAAAACAAAGCTTTGCTGAACACCTTCCCAATAATGAATTCAGATTCTTGGGCTGAGCATGTGAGGATCGTGAAAAACCAGGAGAGATAAGCTGTGACATCAAGTGAAAGCGACGTGCTCATGGCCTCGAGTTGGTGATAGTAGGCCTTGCGTTGATGTTCGAGCGTGCTGGCAACGGAATAAAATCGCTCGCTTTGTTTTTCATATTGTGCCAATGCACGGTCCAGGATGGCCCGGCCCAGACGGCCATTTCCATCGTCAAAAGGATGGATGATTTCGAAATAAAGATGGGACAGTCCCGCGCGAATCAAACCATTTAAGGTTTGGCTGTCTTCATTAAACCACTGCAGAAAATCAGACATTTCACTGGGCAGCACCTGTGCTGGAGGGGCTTCATAGTGCACTTTGATTTTGTCATAGTGCCCGGAGATGACCTCTACTTTTTGGTCGCGATAGGCCCCCGTTACAATTTTGTGAATGCCAGAATAACCACTCGGAAACAGAGCGGCGTGCCAAGAAAAAAGTTGCTCATGCGTAAGCGGATGATCGAGATTTTGGCGCGCATCAATCAGAACTTGAACCAGACCATCGGTTGCCCGATCTATCGGTATATGAAGGCCTGTCTCCAAGCCCAAATGGCGGAAAACGCTGGAGCGGACAGAGTCTCGATTCAACAATTCCCCCTCGATTTTGCTGGTGTCCATTGAGTTCTGCATCAGCACTTCGGCTTCTGCTTCCGCACGATGAGGAAGGCTCATCGCCTGCATCTTTCCAAGAAGCGTAGACAGGGCCGCTGTCGCTTCTAAAAGACGAGGCATGCACGCCTCCCTATCCCAGAAAAATTTCGGCCAGTCGGTGTGTTGCCAGATCCACATGAGGCGATTCCCCCTTTATTCACTTCAAATTATGAAGCGATTATACACGATATTCGCTTCACGGCCTAGCTTTTTTCCAACAACCACTTCCAAACCGGCTTGATGTAAATTTTGAATTTCTGGCCCCCTTCGGTCAGCTTGTAGCGACGCAATTTTTGCAAGCGCCTGGTCTATCAAATAGCATTTCTTGTGATAGAGAGCCTGTTTGCTCAAAGAAGGGTCGTAGCACTGCCCAAACCCAAAAGCGTTTTTAAGCGATTAAAGCTGACTTCTTTTCCAATATGGCTCGCAAGGTAAAGAGCGAGCTCTTTGAGCTTTGTCCATCATCTTGCCAAGCTATCCATTGTCAATGGAGGGTTACATATAAAACCTTCCATTGTCAATGGAAGGTTTTTAGGCAGAAAGATCAAGCCCCACGCCCTCGTTGCGATTTCAGCCCCAGATGACTACAATCGCTGAATGAAATATTTGAAGTCAAAACGACGCAATCTCTTTTTAATCTTGATCCTCGCGCTCATTGTTGTGGGCGTTCTAGGCGCTTTTTACTTTAAAGAAGGGCCCTCCTCCATTCAGATGAATCCACCTGGGGTGATCATGACTCCTGTTCAAACGCACAATGTACCCGTGGTGGTGAATGTGATTGGTAATTTGCTATCAGTGAATGCGACGATGCTGAAGGCAGAGCAATCTGGGGCGATTACGGCGATTTTATTCCACAATGGGGAGAGGGTGTCGCGAGGGCAATTGCTGGTGCAAATCAATAATGCGAGCCAAGAAGCGGCTTACAACAATGCCAATGCGGCCTTGTTTCAGGCGCAATCGATGTATCGACGGTATACAGAGCTTTCTCGCACTGACCCTGCAGTCTTGTCCAAAATCGCCATCGATCAGGTGTATGCGAGCTATCAACAAGCCAAAGCCAATCTGGCTGGCGCAGCAGAAACCTTAAGTGAGACTCAAATTCGGGCGCCTTTTTCAGGGACAGTGGGCTCGTCCACTTTGAGCGTGGGCAGCTATTTGAATGTGGGTGATAATGTGGTGGCCATTGTGAATTTGAAAGACCTGGAAGTCATTTATCAAGTGCCAGAAAATAATTATGCCCATGCGGCGATTGGCCAAGATGTTGCGCTGACCACGGATGCTTATCCTGACAAAACCTTCTCTGCGGTGGTGAATTATGTCTCCCCCATGGTCGATACCAACAGCCGATCTTTTACAGTGCGTGCAAAAGTGGTGGATGGGGCTGGCCTGTCTCCAGGGATGCTCATGCATGTTCATCATACGCTGTTGTCCCAGCATGAAGTTTTGGCTGTGCCGACCGTCAGCCTCATTGCGGACATGACCGGCTTTGGCGTCTATGAGGTGAAGAATGGCTTGGTTGTTGAAAAATATGTCACCATCGGCGCCCAAAATGGAGACTTTACCGAAATCACCTCCGGCCTGACTGCTGGGGAAGAAGTCATGGTGAAAGGCCAGCAAAAAGTTTCGTCCGGCAGCCGGGTGACTGTGGTGTCGTCCGCCTCATGAAAATCTCTGAAATCTGTATCAAACGTCCCGTTTTGGCAACAGTGTTGAGCTTGATCCTGATCTTGGTGGGTGTCATCAGTTATTGCGAACTCACCGTCCGCTTTGCGCCGCTCTTCTTCAAGCCCGTCTTGATGATCTCAACGGATGTCGCAGGTGGCAGCCCCGAATTTGTCGAACAAAGCGTGACGGAGTTGCTGGAGCAATCCCTTGAATCCACCACGGGCTTGGATTATATGTTTTCGTCCTCAAGTCAGGGAGAGTCAAACATTATTCTCAATTTTGACGATTTGACCGAGCAGCAGTTTATATTGGCCCAATCTCAGGTGATGCAGAATATTTCCAGCACCTATTTGCCCAGTCAAAACGATCACCCCTACATTTATCAACATGGGACTGACAGTTTGGTCATGTTGCTGGGAGTCACGGACGACGCCATGCCTCCCGTTGATTTGGCCAATTATATTAATAACACTTTATTGCAGCAGATCACGGCTTTGCCTGGCGTAGCAGGGGTGAATGTCGAAGCGGACATTCCCGCCCTGCGCATCAGCTTAGACCCAAAGCGAATGGCTTCGATGGGGATTTCCGTGTCGGACATCGAAAATGCGGTGCAGAACAGCAACAGCTCTTATCCTTTGGGCCAGGTGCTGACCAGCACCCAGTCTTTGCAATTGAATGCCAAAATGACGATTTCCGACTTAGCGGGATTCAACAATGTGGTGGTGGCCAAGCGCGGGGGGCGGATTGTTCATTTAAGTGATGTTGCCAGCATTGGGGTGGATTGGTCAGACCTCTTGAATTTTTATGGTTATGTGAATGGGCATTCTGGCGTGGTTCTTGATGTCATGGCCACCAATGATGCCAACCCAATTGCTGTTTCAAAAAGTATCCACCATTTGATTACAAGCTTGCAAGGAACACTGCCTGTAGGCATGAAAATTACTCCCAGCTTTGACTTAGGCAAACCCTTGGCTGAAGCCATTGATGAAGTCTATTTCAGTATTTTTCTCGCAATCGCCCTGGTCGTCGGAGTGACTTTGCTATTTCTGGGCAATTGGCGGGCGACGCTGATCCCCATTGTCACCATTCCAATTTGCTTGATTGCCGCCTTTGGTGTGATGGCCTTGTTCGGATTTACCATCAATATCATGACGTTATTGGCCCTCGTAGTGGGCGTGGGGTTGGTGGTCGACGATGCCATTGTCGTGCTTGAAAATACCTATCGCCATATTGAAGCAGGTAAACCACCCATGATAGCCGCCCTGTCCAGTATCAAAGAAATTAGTTTTGCCATTTTGGGCATCACCTTGTGTTTGGTGGCGGTGTATTTGCCGGCCCTCTTTTTGCCACGCGGCATGGACACCACGTATTTCCAAGAATTTGCCTTTACCTTGGCGGGGGCCATTTTGCTCTCCGGATTTTTGGCGCTGACTTTGTCGCCCATGATGTGCAGCCGACTGTTAGAAGCAAAAACTAAAATGACGCCCTATCAGCATCAAGTTTCTGATTTCATGATGCAACTTAAAGCGCATTATGAACGGGCCTTGGATTGGGCCTTGCTCCGCCAGAAAAAAGTGATCATTTTCTTGGGGGTAAATGCTGTGTTGGGCGTGGTGTTTTACAGCCTTCTGCCCACGGCACTCTTGCCCAAAAGTGAGCTCAATTATATTCACGGGTCTTTGCTGGGGGTGAGCTCCGCAAGCCCAGACGCTTTAAATCAGGAAACCACTGCTTTTCGTCACAGCCTGGAGAGCAGTCCTCAGTTTAAGAATGTCCTGTTTTATGTCAATGATGATGGAACAGCGGGGTTTATGGTGCAACTAAAGGGTTGGGCCATCCTGCACCGTGATGCCATCGCCGCACAATTAAACCAGCAAATCAGAGAGATGCCTGACTTTACTGGAGGTGTCATGGTGGTCGATGCCAATCAATTTTTAGGGGATCATCACCAGGGCAGTTTGTATTTTTATATCACCGGTTTGGCGAGTTATCACGACATTGGCAATGCAGCGGCGGCTTTGAATACGGCTTTACAAAAAGCCCACAGCATCAGTTCGATTTTTAATAATATTCAATTTAATCAGCAGCAATATGATTTGAATATCAATCGCAATCTGGCGACAGCGCTGGGGGTCGATTTGGGAGATTTGAATCTCACGCTGCAGACTATGTTAGG
>CAYGFJ010000122.1:0-5170 GCA_964349115.1 uncultured Francisellaceae bacterium | reverse complement strand
GCGCTGGCGCACATGGCAAAATCAATTTAACACGCACCACCCAACCCAAGTTGCCCAAAACGTATATGACATCCCCCTCACCCGAGTTTCACTCGACCTCTCCCACCAGGGGAGAGGTGATTCCTGCCACAGCCTTGCCCTTTGAGTTTATGATGAATGCCCTACGCCTCACCCATGGATTCCCCCTTCCGCTTTTTGAAGAACGAACCGGCCTACCCCTCACGCTCATCGCCCCCACACTGCGGACTTTATACCAAAAAAAACTCCTGATCGCCGAGCACGGCCGCATCAAAACCACCCCATTGGGTCAGCGGTTTTTAAATGATGTGCTGGAGCAGTTTTTACCCCATGACCCGCCGCATGAATTCATCGAACAAGGGAACTGTAAAAGCCATATACCCATGTGACGAGCTATAGACCATTCCTTTTTTGATAAGACTTGCGCGAACGGGCCCCAAATTTCCATTCGAAGTACCCAATTTCTCAGCAATATCAGAAGTACGATGGGGCCCGGCACCCAATTTAGCCATGACATAAAGATACTTCTTTTCGCGAGGGGTCAGGCGATCAAAACGTACTTTAAAGAAATTGTTGTCCAGCCTTCTGATGACTTGTTCATGCGCTTCATGCACCACGGCTGATGTGATGGGTGAGCTGGCGGCATGATTCCAGGTTTGGTAGCCCCATTCTTGCAAAAAATAAGGATAACCGTGGGTCAGGGTATAAATATCATGAAGCGCTTCTTCCTCAAAATGGACCCCCACTGCTTGCACCGGTTGCTGTAAGGCAATGTCTGTATCCACTTCAGAAAGGGGCCCGACATCGGGAAAATTAAACAGGCGTTCAGCATAAGATTTTGAATCCCCTGCCAAACCGGGCAGGATGGGCAGCCCCGCAGCGATCAAAACGAGGGGAAGCTGACGCTGCTGCATCTTATGCATCGCCATAATGAGCGCACTCAATTCAGCGCTATTGCAATATTGAATTTCGTCAATTAATACGACAACCATTGTTTTTCGCTCTTCTGCTGCTTCAGCCACAATAGTGAAAAGATTGGGGAGGTCAATTTCTAAGTCTCCTGAATCTGCCACTCCTTTCTCTGGCTCGAGATCAATCCCCAATTCAAAATCGCCCATTTTAAACTTGATGGCTCCCACAAAGCCTTTTAATACGGACAAGGCTCGCTTGGCTTTCTGCCCTGCATTCACAAATCGATCCAACTCAAAAATCAGCTCTCGCAAATGCTGGGCGAGCAACAACGCCAATGGTTTGCCTTCATGGGCTTCCAACAAAATGGTATGACAGCCTTCTGCGCGTGCCTCACGATTGATTTCATTAAGCAACACTGTTTTGCCCACACCCCGCAGCCCTGTCAGCAACAAGCTTTTCTCTGAGCGTTTTGCTTGAACCCGTTTAATCAGTACTTGAGCTTGCTCCAAAATTCCTTCTCGGCCTGCCAATTCAGGCGGGGGCGAACCTGCACCCGGTGAAAAAGGATTCGTTATTTTATCCATGACCCATCCTCATTTATAACAATAAATTTTATTATATACTATTGTATACGACACTATTCCATAGTATACGTCAATGAATGTATATATGCAAATATTTTGGTATAAGCAGAATGCCCTGCGTACAATACGCACTAACCTTCCCACAATAACGAATTGAAAGTCAGCGTCAACTGGCTGCAACGTCTTTTCTTTAGCAGTGTATTGCTCATTTTGATTAATATCGGTGTGACCCTGTTGCACACTTGACGATCCACTTAAAACGACATACAGCTTATCTGCCGACGCCAGCGTGAAACAAAGCTTCTCCATTTTCAACATTTCTGCGTTGGGTTTCTTGATACCTTGCAACTGCTGCATCCAATTTTCCTTGAAAATCCAAAATAGTACCTATATTCAATTCACGCTCCGCATCTCTGAGCTGGTCTAGAATGACTGGATTGGTTCTTAAATCATGTGTACAGCCAAATAAAACGGCCGTCTGTTGATACGGTGTAGCCGCCCCATACAAGCGATCCACTATCTGCATCGTTGCCTTTAAAACATAAGATGCATCTCGATAGGCCGCTTTTTTCTCAAGCAAAGTGGCAGTTGGGTTATACCCAACGAGCAAGGTTCTCTTCTCATGCAGAAGATCTCCGAAAAATGTTGCAAGCTCAGTATTATTTGTTCTTAATCTCTCCAGCTCAACAGAATCTTCAGAATCTTTTGCGCACAAGGCCAGGACATCAGACAGCAACTTTCCATGCTCCGTGACGAAACGCCTAACACCCTCCAGATAAGAATTATTATTAAACTCTGCAGGCAATGCAAGCTTGGGGATGAGTTTTGCTCGCCCCTGTACAATGTGCAGTAATTCTGTCTGAGATACGCTTCTTTCATACGCCATTTTTTATCTCCAAAATTGATTAGTTCGCGCTATAATACATATGAATATTATTTACGTCCACTTTTTAAATTCATCTGTAGCACCTAAGTTGTCGCCAACTTGACGCTTTGCCGTTTGAATTTATGATGAACGCTCTGGGTCAACGGTTTTTGAATGATGTGCTGGCTTATTTTATGCAAGCTGATTTTTTGAAAACTGCGTGAGCACCCCATCATCCATTGTGAGCACACAATCCATCTGAGCAGCAAAGTGTTCATCATGGGTGACGATAATGAGGGCGCTGCCGCATTCACGGCTCATGGCGCGCATCAAGTCAATTGCTTGCTGGGCGGAGGCTTTATCTAAATTGCCGGTGGGTTCATCAGCCAGAATCAGGGCGGGTTTTTTGACGAGGGCGCGGGCGATGGCCACGCGCTGACGTTCGCCGCCGGACAAGGCGGAAGGCTTGTGGGCCAAGCGATGAGACAAACCTACACGCTCAAGAATGTCTGTGGCATGAAACATCGCTTCTTTGATTTTCATTTTTTGGATGAGCAATGGCATCATCACGTTTTCGATAGCGGTGAATTCTGGCAGCAAATGGTGAAATTGGTAAACAAAGCCCAAGTACTTGCCCCGCAGAATGGTTTTGGCTTCATCCGTTAAGCTGGAGTACGCCTGACCCATCAAGGTGACTTCGCCTGAATTAAAGGAATCCAGGCCACCCAGAACATGGAGCAAAGTGCTTTTTCCTGACCCTGAGGCACCCAAAATGGCCACAGTCTCTTCTCGCTCAATAGAGAGGGAAACGCCTTTCAAAACGGAAGTTGAAACACTGCCTTCTTGATAGGTTTTGCTGAGCTGATCCGCATGTAAAACGGTGTTGTCACTCATAACGTAAGGCCTCAGCGGGGTTGACTTGTGATGCTTTGTACGCGGGATAAAGCGTGGCTAAAAAACTCAAGGCAAAGGCCATACAGCCAATCAGCACCACATTCCCCCACTCCAAATGAGAGGGCAAAAAGTCAATGTAATAGACGCTTGCACTCAAAAATTGCACATGAAAGAGATTTTGAATCCCATTCACCAAGGCTGTGACATTGAGGGACAAAACCACCCCCAAAATAATGCCCAACCCCGTCCCCAAAACGCCAATCATACTGCCCTGAACAATAAACACCATCATAACTTGCCGAGTAGAAAGGCCCATGGTTTTCAAAATGGCAATATCCGCCCGCTTATCAGTCACCAGCATCACCAAGGAAGAGAGCATATTAAACGCTGCGACGGCAATAATCAGGGTCAAAATCAAAAACATCATCACCTTTTCCATAGACAAAGCCGCAAAAAAATTGGCGTTTTCAGTGACCCAAGTGTACGCCGTTAAATTCGGCAGCAATTGATTTAAATCAGCGGCCACTTGATTTGCTAAATAGAGGTCGGTCAACTTCAGTTGTAGACCAGAAATGGCTTGCCCCATTTGCAGTAAGGCCCCAGCATCGCTGATGTTGACCAGGGCATAGGTATTGTCAAACTGATATCCCGTCGAAAAAATGCCCGTCACGGTAAACTGCTTCACTCGCGGCACCAGCCCCACAGGCGAAAAACTGCCTGCGGGCACATATACTGCCACTTTATCACCCAAAGTCACGCCCAGACTACTTGCCAATTCTGAGCCCAAAATGACATTAAATTGATGAGGCTGCAAACTATGAAAATGCCCCATCACCATTTTGCTTGCAATCGGCGAAACGCCCGTTTCTGCCTGAGGATCAATCCCCTGCAAAAACCCAAACGAAGGCGAACCCGAATTGCCCGTCAACATCGCCTCGCCCTGCACAAACGGCGCCACTGCGACAATATGATCCTGCCCAGGCAATTTGCTTGCCAAAGCTTGCCAGTCTTGAAGCACCCCCCCTGGTCCGGTCAGCGTAATTTGCGGCACCATTTCCAAAATCCGCGTCTTGATCTCGCGGTCAAACCCATTCATCACGGACAACACTGTGATCAAGACCATCACCCCCAACGCAATCCCCAACAGCGACACCCAGGAAATAAAGGATATAAAATGATTGGTCCGTTTTGCCCGGGTGTACCGCAGCCCCAGCGCCAGAGATAAAGGATAAAACATGCCATTAAGCCATTTCGCAAAGAGAGGCGATCATAACGCAAGATCGATATTGATGTCACCGCAAATTTCCGTATACTCTATTTTTATTGACGAAACAGAGGCCCATCATGAAAAAACCTATTACTTTACATGGCTACACCACCCTCCAAGCTGAACTGACCCACTTTAAATCGGTGACCCGCCCCCAAATTATCCAGGCCATCAGTGATGCCCGCAAACACGGCGACCTCAAAGAAAATGGCGAATATCATGCCGCCCGTGAACAACAAGGCTTCGTCGAGGCCCGCATCGCCCATCTCGAAAACCTTCTGGGCAATGCCCATGTCATCAACATCAAAGAAATTCCCCATACAGGCAAAGTCCTCTTTGGCACCACCGTCCTTCTCATCAATCTCGCAAGCGAAGAAGAGTTGCAATATCAGATCGTCTGTGAAGAGGAAGCCGACTTCAAAATCGGTAAAATTTCTTTAACTTCCCCCATCGCCCGCGCCTTGATTGGCAAAGAAATCGGCCAAGAAGTGGTGGTACAAACCCCTGGGGGTCAAGTTGAATTTGAGATTTTGGATGTCTTACATGCTTAATGAAAAATAACTAAGCCCCCTGGACCTGCATTTGTACTGAGTCTGCTTGCAACACATTATCGCTGACATTCGACTGAAT
>CAYGFJ010000121.1:0-5178 GCA_964349115.1 uncultured Francisellaceae bacterium | reverse complement strand
CTTTCAGCCCTTCAGTTGACGATTAGGTTCATGTATATTCATCCACTTCAATTCAACAAGGAGGAGTAAAAAATGCCACAAGTCGCCGTCGTCACAGGAGCCAGCTCAGGAGTGGGTGCTGCACTCGCAAAGCAATTAGCTGAAGCAGGGGTGATTGTTTATGCCGTTGCTCGCAGGGGAGATCAATTAGCTGAAGTACAGCGTTCATGCTCATTTCCTGACAATATTCGCATCATTCCTGCTGACCTCTCAACAGGAGAGGGCATCAACACTGTTCTGGAAACACTAGCCGGACAACGGATCGACTTCTTGGTCAATAATGCGGCCATTTTGGGCGTAAAAGCATTGGCAGAAACCAAATATGATGAACTCGTCGCCATGTTTCAGACCAATATCATTGCACCTACCTTCTTGACCAGCCAACTCTCCAAGCAATTTGCCAAAGATGGGCGCATTATCAACATTTCTTCACGCGCTGCGTTTAGCTTTTCTGAAGGACTGGCCACGTATTCCATGACAAAAGCGGGGATCAATGTTTTATCCGCAACTGCAGCAGCTGAACTCTTCCCAACCGGACGTGTTTTGGTCACCTCATTTGTTCCCGGTGAAGTAGATACGGCAATGCAGGCAGACCTTCGCGCATTTCCCCCCCTGGCTGCAGCGTTTACCACAGCACAAGCGTCAGGACAACTCATTTCACCTGCTCTCAGCGCACAGTGTTTAACGTGGATGTTATTGGGGGCTTCTCCAGCGCAATTTACATCAGCAGTGAGCATTTATAACAAGGCCCACCATGCAGAATGGTTGAGACCAGATCAAGTCATTCCCGAACCCCAAGCAGGCATGACAGGCTTGGCGGAAGAAGCGCCTACTCCTGTTGCCGCAGTGAGAGTTGTTCCCAGCTCAGCAGCAGAGGCGACATTTCTTGCTGTGAGCGGGGACACTCCCGATGATGCTCGCCACTGCTCAGATTGGACTGTCAATTAAATGAACTTATTCAAAGTCAAGAAAGCCATGATGTTTCCTATAGGCAGACTCTTTTTGGCAATGCAAAACAGAAATGCTGACCTCCATTCTATCAAATCTCTGTTTGCTATTGCGCAAGCGACATGCTAAATTTTTCTACAATTCTATTTTGACGAGCCCCTATGAAAGCAGAAGACATCATTCAAATACTTGGGCTGGAAGGCCATGAAGAAGGCGGGTTTTTTAAAAGAACCTACACCTCTTCGCAAGAGTTTGTAACCAACACGCAGAAAAAGCGCAAGGCCATGACGTCCATTTATTATTTGCTGACAAAAGACAAGCATTTGAGTTGGCTCACAGTAAACACTTATGACTTAGTCCTTTACTACCACTTGGGGGATCCATTGAAAGTCATTTTTTTATGTGACGATGGATCCCTCCAAGAAAAAATCTTGGGACCTGATTTCCTCGCTGGGCAAGTGCCCCAATTACTGTGCCCAGGAGGCATCCCAAAAGCCTACGATTTAATGGGAGGCCAGCTGTGCCTGGTGGGTGAGGCTGTGACGCCCGGGTTTGAATATGAAGATATGACAATACTGGGCTTACAAGAGATAAAAAAGAAATATCCCCACTTTGATCAACGCATTCAAAAGTATGTTAGGCCATAACGAAGAGGCTCCCTTTATGGAAATTGACTATGGAATTTTAACCGCCGTTCCTCTGGAACAGGGCTGATTTTTTTAAGGAACATTCATGAGTGGTTTTTACATCAAAGGCTTGCCCTTATCCGAGTTTTCTCCTCTTTTCGGCCTCACAACCGAAGTCTTGGCTCAGCGCAATATATTGCGTCAGGTTGTGACCTGTAAACCGGGATTTCCTTGCCGCGTTAGCCTGCAAGATGCTGAACCCGGCGAGTCTGTCTTGCTGATCAATTACGAGCACCATGCTGTTGCCAACCCTTATCGCTCACGTCACGCCATCTATGTTCGTGAAAATGCAGAAGAAGTTCAGCTGGCCGTTAACGAAGTCCCTCTTTTATTACGCCACCGCCTCTTGTCTCTTCGATGTTTCGACCACCAGGGCATGATGCTGGACGCGGATGTCACCGAGGGTCAGCATCTAGAAGCGGCCATCCGCAGTCTTTTTAAAGAACGCAATATTGCCTACTTGCATATCCACAACGCCAAACCGGGTTGTTATGCAGCAAGAGTGGATCGCGTCGGCTAACTCTTACGCCGTTGTTTCAACTGCACTATGCGTTTGAACGAACAGCTCATCGACCACCTGATGCTGCCCTTAGGGCTGTCTCGTACGCAGTGGAAGATTATCGCACGCTTTACCCTTTTACCCATTCCCTGTACCCAACAGCAGTTGCTGACCTCTATGGAAATTGATCGAGCCCATTTGGCTCGGGCTTTGAGTCAATTAGAAAGCCGGGGGCTGCTCAGGCGAGAGCGCATTGCGGAAGATCGACGTGCGCTTCATATCTTTCCGACTGATGCGGGTTTAGGGGTGCTTCAAAAAATCGAGGAAATTTTACAAGCTGAGTCCCGCTCTTTAACGCAAGGCTTTAATGAAGAAGATGTGCAAACCCTGCACCAGGCGATAGAGCGCATTCAAGCCAATATTGCTTCTCAACTGGAGAAGAAGGGATGAAACATCTCGTCATTATTGGGGGAGGATTTGCAGGACTGTGGGCGGCTTTGAGCGCTAGGCGGTTTGTCCGTCTTCATCAGCTGGAAGGGCAAGTAGGCATCACGCTCATCAACAAAGATGCTTATCATGGCTTGCGCCCCCGCTTCTATGAAAGTGACTTAAGCGGGACGCGTATTTTGCTAAAAGATTATTTAGCGCCGTGTGGTATTCAACTTTGTATTGCCACTGTTGAACGAATAGAAGCATTGGAGCAAAAGATTCTTTTAAATGGGGGAAAATCCACGACTGTGTCGCTAATTTTCCAAGCGCTTTCTTTTTTACTTAGCGCATGATAATCTAGATCATCTAGATTAAATGGAGCATCCCATGGGCTGGCAATTGGCAGAGGCTAAAAACAAGCTGAGTGAGGTGGTGAGATTGGCAATTTCAGAAGGGCCACAGGAAATTGCACGGCGGAACGACAAAGTGTATCTCGTGTCAGAACGGGATTATTTGTGTTTTACGCAGCAGGGGAGGCCTGATTTTAAAAACTTTTTGCTTCATTCAGCTCCTGATTTTACAGGGCTGGATTTGACGCGGAGTAAAAGCCCTATGCGCGAGTCTGTGCTGTGAAGGTTTTGCTAGACACTTGTACTTTGTCAGAGATTTATCGAGAAAGAGAAAAAAGTCCAGCCTATCAAGCCATTGACGCGATCCCCAGTGAAGCATTGTTTATCAGCGTGATTTCTATCGGTGAAATTGTGAAGGGAATTGCCCTTTTGCCTGATGGAGTTAAAAAAACTAGCCTATCTGAGTGGATACAAACCTTAGAAACGATCTATCTGCACCGAATCTTGCCCATTGATAAAGAAGTGGTTCGGATCTGGGGTGTGCTGACTGCCAGGGCACAGAAGCGCGGTCGAGTCATCCCCGTTGCCGATGGCCTGATTGCAGCCACAGCGCTTGCCCACGGCCTACATGTCATGACACGTAATGTGGCGGATTTTGAAGAAACAGGGGCTTTGTTGCTGAACCCTTGGGCTTGAAGTAAAAATGCAAGTGCTTCAGTACCCCAGGCCTTAGGCTGAAAAAAAATATTTACGTGCCTTGGCGGAATGAGAAGGACAGCCCTGTTTTTTTACTCCTTTTCAGGCTCTTCTTCTGTTGGAACTATATTCACTTTCTGTGCCACTTTTCCCTTCTTCCCTCAAAATCACTGACATTGAACCAATACGGTTGCCGAATAATTCTGCGAAGTATCGGGGCCAGGGACAAAGTTATTGGTATTCATATTAATCACCGTCGCCGCCATTTGTGCCAACTGCTCGGTATCCTGGTTCATCCCTTGATATTTCACTGAGGAACTCACCACCACGGGTTTTTGCCCCGTTTTTTTACATTCTTCTTTGGCCTTATCCATGGCGCCATTCAAAGCATCCGTCGAAGAGGATGCCGTTGAAATCAGCTGGTACTGGTTATTCGCCTGCGGCAGTACCGACACTTGCGTCGTACTGCAGCCTGTTAAGGCTAAGGCAATGGCTATTCCAGATAGGCAACATAGTGCTTTCATTTTTTATCTCCTTTATTTTTAACTTAACCTACAAAATTCCCCTGTGACCCCTCAGTCGTGTCCCCCATAGGAATGGCTACAGTAGCGGCCAATAATAAGTGGAGTGTTTTTTTTAACATTGTAGTTTCCATAACTCTTCCGAAAAGCGGGTTGCTATTAATGACTAGAAGCCGGATTCACGGTGACTAGAACGTTGTAATAACCAGGGTTACTAGGATCTGGAACAACAGTAGCTGAACACACATAAGCACTATTATTGTTCGCTATAGCCATCGGAGCTTGATAGGTGGTATTGTAAAAAGTACCAAGATCCATGCGTAACAAATCTTGGGAGGGGTTGGAAAAAAGCGCTGCAAGGTAAGGAATTTGGACTTCACATCCCCAGTAGTTGTCCTGGTAGTTATTGCTATCCGCTTGTCCCACAGAAGCATACATAAAGCCTGTAGGAAATTTATCTTGAAGTGTGGGCACAGTTTTTGTATTGATAGAAATAATCTCACTACCTTGCCTCTGTGCAGGAACCATTTGAACTGCAGGGGTAGCGATAAAAGGAACATACGGCATGCCTGTAGGGACCGGCGTCCAGGTCTGCGGCCCAGCCAATTCAATAGGGTTTTGAGTATTATTAATTAAGGTCAGCGTAAGCTGAGGAAGGGCGGTAGGCGAGGCTTGGTTTGCCATTGCCACACCTGTTAGCAATACGCCGGCGATGATGCTGCTTGTGATACCTGTTTTTAACATTTTAGTTTCCTTGGTTGGTTTAAAACAGCGAAATTATACATTATTAAAATAAATTCCAATAGAGTAAAAATACTCTAATGCTAGGCCGTTCAGAACTCGACGCAAGTTTTTTCCGAGTCTGCTTTGACCGTTTAATCCCGGCTGAAAAAAAATATTTACGCGCCTTGGCGGAATGAGAAGGACAGCCCTGTCGATCAGGAGATATCGCGCATCTGCTTCAAAGAGAAGTGCAATCAGTTATGCAAAAAATGGCGAACGCTCTGTGA
>CAYGFJ010000120.1:0-5191 GCA_964349115.1 uncultured Francisellaceae bacterium | reverse complement strand
TCGTGCCGACATTCACGTGCGCTTTGTTTCGTATAAATTTCTCTTTGGCCATGTTGTTGCTCCTTTATAGTCTAGGTATTACGTTTTTCAATAATTTCTTTAGCGATATTGCTGGGGACTTCGTTGTATTTCAAAAACTCCATCGAGTAGCTCGCGCGACCCTGGCTCATGGAGCGCACATCCGTTGCGTATCCAAACATTTCAGCCAAAGGTATTTCAGCAGAGACCACCTTGCCAGAAGGCCCATCTTCCATTCCCAAGATCACACCGCGACGACGATTCAAATCGCCAATCACATCGCCCATGTAATCTTCAGGGGTGACAACCTCAACTTTCATGATGGGTTCTAAAATCACTGCATTGGCACGACGAGCCCCTTCTTTAAAGCCCATCGATCCTGCAATCTTAAATGCCATTTCACTTGAATCAACATCATGGTAAGAGCCATCAAACAATGTGACTTTGACGTCAATGACCGGGTACCCAGCCAACACGCCATTTTGCATTTGTTCTTGAACCCCTTTTCCAACAGCAGGAATGTATTCTTTGGGAATCACACCGCCCACAATGGCATTCACAAATTCATAACCTTTGCCCGCTTCATTGGGTTCAATCTTAAGCCAGACATGTCCATATTGACCACGACCGCCTGATTGACGAATAAACTTGCCTTCATGATCAATGGTGCCGCGAACGGTTTCACGATAAGCCACTTGAGGATTGCCTACATTGGCTTCCACTCCAAATTCACGTTTCATGCGATCCACAATAATTTCAAGATGCAATTCACCCATCCCAGCAATAATGGTTTGACCCGATTCTTCATCGGTGTGTACACGGAAAGAAGGATCTTCCGCTGCCAATTTGCTCAAGGCAATGCCCATTTTTTCTTGATCTGCTTTGGTCTTGGGCTCCACTGCAACCGAGATCACAGGGTCAGGAAACTCCATCCGCTCTAAAGTAATAATATGATCAGGATTACACAAAGTGTCCCCAGTGGTGACTTCTTTTAAACCAATCGCTGCAGCAATATCGCCTGCACGCACTTCTTTGATTTCAGTCCGATCTTTTGCATGCATTTGAACGAGACGACCAATTCGCTCTTTCTTACCTTTAACTGGGTTGTAAACCGCATCACCTGATTGCATTACGCCTGAATAGACACGAATAAAGGTCAGATTACCGACAAATGGGTCGTTCGCCAATTTAAAGGCCAAAGCCGCAAAAGGAGCGTCATCATTGGCGGGACAGCTTGCTTCATCTCCATTTTCTAAAACACCTTTAATGCCAGCACGCTCATTGGGCGCGGGCAGATATTCAACCACCCCATCCAACATCGCTTGAACGCCTTTATTTTTAAAGGCTGAACCACAGAAAGAAACCACAATTTCATTGGCCAATGAGCGTTTACGCAGCCCTTGACGAATTTCCTCTTCAGAGAGCTTTTCGCCTGCAAAATATTTTTCCATCAATTCATCAGACGCTTCAGCAGCGGCTTCAACCATTTTGTCGTGCCACTCTTGCGCTTCTGCTTTCATATTGTCTGGAACATCTTTTAATTGAAAAGTGAGCCCTTTGTCAGCTTCATTCCAATAAATGGCTTTCATGCGAATGAGGTCAATCACCCCTTCAAAATTTTCTTCTGCGCCAATCGGCAATTGAACGGGAACAGGGTTAGAACCTAAACGCTTTTTAATTTGTTCGACAACACGCAAAAAATTGGCCCCTGCGCGGTCTAATTTGTTAACGAAGACCAAACGAGGAACACCATATTTATTGGCCTGACGCCATACTGTTTCAGACTGAGGCTCAACACCAGAGGTTCCACAGAAAACAACGACTGCACCATCCAAAACGCGCAATGAACGCTCTACTTCAATCGTAAAGTCAACGTGGCCTGGAGTATCGATAATAATGAAGCGATATTCGTGGGGAAATTGTTTTTCCATCCCTTTCCATTTGACAGTGGTTGCAGCAGCAGTAATCGTAATTCCACGTTCTTGCTCCTGAGGCATCCAATCCATGGTGGCACTTCCATCGTGCACTTCACCCATTTTATGGGTCAAGCCTGTGTAATAGAGCACACGTTCCGTTGTCGTGGTTTTTCCAGCATCAACGTGAGCGACAATACCAAAATTGCGATACTGCGAAATAGGGGTTGTTCTTGCCACAATAATTCCTTTTAATTAACTACCAGCGGAAATGCGCAAACGCTTTGTTTGCTTCTGCCATACGATGAACGTCTTCTTTTTTCTTGAAGGCCGTTCCTCTATTCTCAAGGGCTTCCATCATTTCAGCTGCAAGACGCAAAGCCATTGATTTTTCGCGACGCGCTTTGGCAGCATCGATCAACCAACGCATGGCCAAGGTTTGGCTACGATCTTGACGCACTTCAACGGGCACTTGATAGGTCGCACCCCCCACACGGCGAGATTTGACTTCCACCAAGGGACGTACATTTTCCAAAACTTTTTGAAGCGAGGCCAAGCACTCTTCTTCTTTTGTAAATTTGAGCTTGTCTTTAATGGTCGTCAATGCGCCATAGACAATCTTTTCCGCAACGGATTTCTTTCCACTACGCATGACTTGATTCATAAACTTTGCAAGCAATTTACTTTTGTAAACTGGATCTGGCAATATTTCCCGTTTCGCAACCACTCTTCTTCTTGGCATACTATTTACTTCCTATCTAATGATTATGACTTTGGACGCTTCACGCCGTATTTAGAACGACTTTGCTTCCGATCCTTCACTCCTGAGGCATCCAAACTTCCGCGAACGGTATGGTAACGTACACCAGGCAAATCCTTCACACGGCCCCCACGAATCAAGACCACCGAATGCTCTTGTAAGTTGTGGCCTTCCCCACCAATATAGCTTGACACTTCAAATCCGCTCGTCAATCGCACACGACAAACCTTCCGAAGCGCTGAATTCGGCTTCTTAGGTGTTGTGGTATAAACACGAGTACACACCCCACGACGTTGTGGGCAACTTTCCAATGCAGGCACCTTTGTTTTTGCCTTTCTCTGCGTACGCGCCTTACGTACCAATTGATTCACGGTTGTCATTAGCTCTCCGAAGCGATGAAAGAACGCAATTCTAGTGAAGTCACCCCCCGAAGTCAACTGATTTTGTAAAAGAGTTTTCAACAGCTTAACTTCTGTTGCGATCCTGAAAATCTGAAAGCGGGACTAAATTGGCTTTAATTTCAGCTTAAGACAGATAAATTATCCAATCGTCGCGCCTTCGCTGCTTTCACAATCGATTGCTGGATTTTTTGGTCCTTCCATCGCCATGGCCTCTGCGCATCACGAACATCTAACTCCGATTCCCGCGAGTTTCTTTTCTGGCATATGCTACCATGCCCCACATGAACCAAGCGTATGACCAGAAAGAATTTTACCGCGCCCATCTCGCCCGAGATCCACGCTTTGATGGCCGATTTTTTGTTGCGGTCAAAACCACAAAAATTTACTGTCGCCCCACCTGTCCAGCCCGGAAAGCCAAATTAGAAAATCTGGAGTTCTTTCTGCATGCTGTGGAAGCAGAAGAAGCGGGTTATCGCCCCTGCATGCGTTGCCGTCCTGAAACAGCGCCAGGCTCAGCCGCTTGGATTGGCAGTCCGCTGATTGTTCAGCGGGCCTTACGATTGATGGATGCCTCAGCGCTTGAAGAACTCTCCATCCAGGATTTGGCTGGAAAATTGGATATCGGTGAACGCTGGCTACGCGAGCTATTTCAGCAACAGCTTGGTGCCAGCCCGCAAAAAATATTGCTTTCCAAAAAACTAGACATTGCTCGTGGCTTATTGGACAGCACGCATCTATCGATTACGGATATTGCGTTTAGCTCAGGATTTCAATCGCTACGCCGTTTTAATGAAGCCTTTAAAACTCGCTTTCACAAAACGCCCAGCGTTTTTCGCAAAGCGCCCCAGGCTGGGGGTCATCATCGTATCCATCTCAGTTATCGCCCGCCCTATGCCTGGCCCAACATGATTCGCTATTTCCAAGCACGTGCTATCCCTGGCATGGAACAGGTTGAAGGAGCGTCGTATCAGCGTCTCTTCACGCATGGCCAAATTCGTGGTTGGTTCAAAGTCACACCAGGCCCCAAACACACACTGGCCATTGAGTTTAATCTAAATAAAAATTGGAACTTATTGGAGTTGACAGCCCGCCTCAAGAATATTTTTGACCTGGATGCAGATCCGATGATGATTGACACAGCACTGCAAGAAGACCCACAACTACTGCCGTATTTAAATCAATATCCCGGCCTAAGAATTCCCGGCTGTTGGGATGGATTTGAGCTTGCCGTGCGAGCAATTGTGGGCCAAAGAATCAGCGTCAAAGCTGCACACACTATCCTGACACGCATGGTCAGTTTGTTTGGCGAAAAACAACACTTAGATCCAACACTAGCGCTCAGGCATTTTTTCCCCACACCTGAGGCGATTCTGACTGCAGACTTATCCAAAATCGGACTGACCCAAGCCAGGGTTGCCAGCCTCAAGGCCCTTGCTCACGCTGTTGCCGATCAATCCCTCACTCTAGACGGCACTGCGGATGAATCAGAAACACGCAAAAAATTGCTCTCCATCAAAGGCATCGGCCCTTGGACCGTTGAATACATCGCTATGCGTGCCTTAAAAAATCCAGACGGCTTTCCAGAAAGCGACCTGGAACTCCAGAAGAAAATCAAACGTCTGCAACTCGACCCAAAAAAATGGGCCCCCTGGCGAGCCTATGCCGCCATTCTACTGTTAAACATTCAATGTGAGGAAAAATAATGAGAGGAAAAATCACACCAGGAATGCACTATGACGAACTGGAGTCACCAGTAGGCGTGCTGACCCTGATTGCTTCAGATCAAGGTCTTCACGCTATTCTGTGGGACAATGACCGCGCCAACTTAAAATATAGAACACTGCTACACGGCTTGATTCACAACACCAGGCATCCCATCCTGACTGAAACAAAACAACAACTGGGCGAATACTTTCAAGGCAAGCGCAAGCGATTTGACATCCCCCTGGTTCTGGATGGAACAGACTTCCAAATCCAAGTCTGGCAACAACTCCTGCAAATCCCCTATGGTCAAACCATCTCCTATGGTGAACAGGCCGCCCGCGTCGGCAATAAAAATAAAGCCCTGCGTAGCCAAAGATATACGCGCCTAAGAAAGC
>CAYGFJ010000119.1:0-5211 GCA_964349115.1 uncultured Francisellaceae bacterium | reverse complement strand
GCGGAAGGAAGAGGTGTGCCCCCCTGTTGCAATCAAGACGATTGTTGACAACGCCATGGATCGATATCCGTTTCAGGGGGGGGGTCGTGAGCTGGTTTCTGTGAATCTGGAGCCGGCTTTTCAAGTGTGTTGCAATGAAATTTTGATTCGGCATGTTTTGTTTAATTTGTTGAAAAATGCAATTTATTATGTGCAGGCAGCGAAGAAAGGGGGGATCACAATCTGGACCGAAGTTTGCCGTGACAAAAATATTTTGCATTTTAAAGACACTGGCAAAGGGATGACACCGGAAGTGCTTGACCATTTGTTTGAACCTTTCTTTAGTAAAACACATCATGGAACGGGGATTGGATTGGCGTATTGTAAGATGATGATGACTGGGGTTGGGGGTGACATTACTTGCGAATCAAAAGAAGGCGGGTATACTCACTTTCAACTGATTTTTCCTAAACCTTGAGGGCCTTTATGAACAAACTTCTCCCTTGCTGTCTCTACCCCACTACAACGATTTTGATTGATGATGATGCACCTCTCACCAAGTGGCTGACCTTAAAGCTACAACCCTTTGGGCCCGTGATTGTGTTTAATGACCCTGAGGAAGCGCTTGTTTACCTGAGGGGATATGTGCCATCAACTTTTGTCAATCGCATAGATTTTGAGGATTTTTCTTTGGCCAATCTTGAGCAAGAACGCAGCCTCAACGACCATCGCAACGAGATTTCTTGTATTATTATTGATTATGCAATGCCGGGCTTGAATGGGCTGCAACTGGCTGAAGCCTTGACAGACTTCCCTGCCAAAAAGCTCATGCTCACGGGTGAGGCAGACCACACTTTAGCGGTTGAAGCCTTTAATGAAACAGTGATTGATCAGTTCATCTTAAAAAGTATGGACAACTTAATGGAGGTCTTGGTTGCTTCAGTCTTTGATTTAAAGTGGCAACGCTTTAGTGAGCTGTCTCAATCTTTAAAAGCGGTCATGGAAGAGCCCATTGCTATCTTGTCCGACCACAGGTTTGCAGAACATTTTTTTGAGTATTTGAATAGAACCATGATCAATGAATTCTATCTTGAAAATGAGTATGGTGATTTGCTTTTGGTGAATGAAAGCGGCAATACTTCTCATTATCATGTGAGAGAAGAAAAAGTCATCATCGCCCTCACTGCCCTTGCAAAAAATTTGTTTGAACAAGATCCTGATGATGATCGTGAAGTCTTAGACAAGCTGACAGCCCGAACGGCCATCCCCTTTCTTCCCATCGACTTTGATGCTGGAAACTCATCTTTACGTGAATGGAAGCAATATTGTTATGATTTTCAGATCGTGAAAGGGGATTCGCAAAATTACTATTACGCAGTGAAATAATTGCTGTCACCGTTGCTCAACATGCCAGGAATGACACTGCCATACTGCTCAGTTTCTGTGTCTGTGTCATCATTGGTTTCTGATTCAAAGCAATCGTCAATCGATTGGGGTTTCATGGCGTGGAGCTGAGCTTTGCGCAAGGACACTTGTAAAGCACGCACTGCGTAGTGAAACTCTTCATTGCCCCCTTCATATTCATAGGAACTCGCAAGAAAATCAACAATATCGTTGGCGGTGATATGGGTATCATCCAGCAAGTCCGCAACAGTGGACTCTGACCCAACCCAATCCCAACCACCGACATGGTGCATCAGCACGGATTTGACTTTGGCCAAGGCATCGCCTTCAGCGTGTTGATAGGCAGTGATGTACTTATTCATTAACTCTTGCATTTTTTCTCTCCGGTTTCAGTGGGTTTGTTTTCAAGTATTAAAACATACGCTTTGAAACATGAGTAGTGTTTTTTTCACGTGAGATTTTTGCATGCAAAGAGGTTATTGAGTTGCACCACATGCTTCGAACTAGACACTACTTTCAAAACCTGTGAAAGCCAGGGAGTGTAACGATAGGGGTGGTCTTCCAGATCTTTTTGCAGCGATTTCAGTGAGGTCCACTTCATGGCTTCGATTTCTTCGGGGTCAAAAGCGGTGGGCAACTCGTCCCACTGACCGATGAAGACGTGGTCGAGCTCATGCTCAACCAGTCCATTCGCAAAACTTGCATAATACCGAAATTGGCCGATGGCGGTGAGCGGAGTGTCGATGCCAGTTTCTTCCATCAAACGACGGCGGGCTGCAATGGCAGTGTCTTCGTCAGGGCGGGGATGGCTACAACAGGTGTTGGTCCAGAGGCCACCAGTGTGATATTTTTTGGCATGTCGTTGTTGTAATAACACTTCAATTTGCCCGGTTTGTTCACGGTAGAGCAAAACCGAAAACGCCCGGTGGAGCAAGCCTTGTTGATGGGCTGCCAATTTTCCTATCTGGCCCATCACCTCATCTTGCGGAGTGACTAAAATAACAGGGGTCGTCATGAAGCCGAAGTCCGCGCGCGCTCAATCCCCGCTTCGATCTGTTTGATTTGCTTCCGAAGCGTGTGTCGCTGTTGCATGACTTCAAGATTGTTGCGCAGCTTTTGTGGCAGAATCAGTGCCCGCCTCACGATTTTTCGAATGATCACAAATACGCTGAGGGCCAATATCACCACCACAAACAAGAGCCACAGCGGCATTGCAAACGAGGTCGAGGCAATCTGCAACAATACAAACGCCGGCACATGGGCAATGAATAGCCCAATAATGACCGCCAAAGCCAGCATCAATACATAAAAAATGGTCTGTTTCATCGTGTCCGCGCCGTTTATTCCCAAAAGTGCCGCAAAGTGTATCATGCCGATGGATCGAACGAAAAGATCCGCTTTGCTGAAATTTCAATTGAGTAAACTATAAAAATAGTGTAAAATAATACATATTAAATTTAAATAAATAAAGCTATCAATGCACGCCCGTCCTGAAAAAACCGCTTTAGAAGTTGCGCAAGAAACCGTGCGCTGGGTGCGAGATCGTTTGATGGCATTCACTGATCCCAGAAACTTTGGCGCTGAACTCAAGCGCAATGCGCTGATTTCGATTCGAGATAAAGTAAAAAGCTGCCCCTCTTTGAGTGAAGCTGAGAAGTTGGCAGAAGAACTGCGACAAAGTGTAGATTCTGGCGTGGGTAACTGTCATGAAATGGCGATGCTCGCTATGGTCTATATTCAAAAACACTATCCAGAGCATAAAATGTATTTTATGCATACATTGATTGGTGATCATGCTTTTGTTCTTATTCGTCCTAACTCTGCAAAAGAAAGATTGAGAGGTGCTGTGCTGTGCGATCCTTTTTTAAATATTGCCACTTTTCAGAAAACAAGTCAGTCTGAGATTGATGCTGTCAATCAGTCTCTCTTAAGAGGTGCGGAAACTTACATTAAACATTATCAAGATTTAATGATTGCGGCACAGTCTACTTGTGTAAAGGGCGGGGAAATTTTAGAACATGAAAGAGAAATCAACGATGCGATGGTCGTTATTTTAGAACAAGCCACTTTGCTTTTACTCTCTGCGACAAAAAATAGAGACCCAGATCTTTTTACTCAATGTGTGACTCAGCTCAAGCCTGGGCCCCTGCATTTTTTTGAATGGGCTAATGAAAGCAAGACTCTGCCCAAAATCAATCAGCATTTTTGCTTAGATTCAGAAATCAAGATAGATGCAGGCATGACCGATGAACACGATGAATTAGTTCATGAAGCGATCAGCATTTTTTTGGATCCTGTTGTGCGGGTTGGGAATCCATTTTTTGGACACGCTGCGGGGGCATTTTTTACTTCACCAAAAGGATGTTGTGCGATTACGTGAAGTCTCTGTGCGTCACTTCATGCATTTTGCGGGAGAACATAAGCAGTTCAGCTTGCTTTGAAATGCCGAGCGTAAGGGCGCGTTACGACGCCTTATTGAAAAGCAGCATATTGTTCAGCATGGTGCTGGGAAAGGTACTTGGTATGCCATGCTATGAAGAAGAGCCTAATCAAAAGGCAACCGTTTCCAAAATGGAAACTTCTCTATTGCAATTTTTTTACAAGCCGTTATAGTCGTATCCGTATCTGTATTCAGACATTTAACAAACCAAGGAGAAGTAATGATAACATTACATTTACTAAAACGATCCCCTTTAATTGCTTTATTATTGGGTGCCTCAGTCTTTGCAGCTTCATATACGCAAACTGTTGAAATCTACAATAACACTGCAAATACAATAGGTATAAATACGGGTTATATAGGCAATGATATTACAAACTCCAAGAAAGAATGGAGTTGCAGTGGGGATCCAAACTCAGGAAGTCTCACAGCTTGTATCGCCATTGCACCTAATGCCAGCAATATTCCGTCGAAAACTGCTAAAAATTTTGTTATTTCTTCTAGCGTTAAATCCTTGCCAAGCGGCGTTGTATACCTCTATGGTGGAGTCGTAGTCAACATTCTGAATGACATCTCAACGACAGACGAAGTCGTTATTCCTATCCAAGTCAACTCTTTTGCTGTGGCTGCCTCTGCTTATATTACTACTCTAGATCATTATGTTGTTACTTTAGGCTCTTCCAATGTCAGTGGCCAAGCTCCACACTCTCCTTTTACATCATCGGTAGAGTACTATAATACAGCTGGTGCCAATATGGTCAGTATCATTGTGAACAATAATCCGCTTTATACGACAAAAAACAATGACCCTGTTTAAGTGATAAGGCAGTCAACAGATCGGTCCAATCATTGGCAACAATTTGAGGTGCATTGACGTTGGAGGCAAGTTGTTGCGCTTTGTGTTTGCTGAGTACTTTCAGCAGCAGGAGCGATGCCTGAAAAACTGAAGAAGCGATGCGTTTTTCCGAATTCTTTGGCCAGCTGACTCTTGCCAATTCTGCGCCGCCCCCTAATCACCACCAGGCTGGCGCTCTTTTTATTGAGCAAGAAATTGAGTTCTTGAAGCTCTTTTTTGCGACCCACAAATAGTTTAGGCATAGTTCAATCCTGACTTCACAATAATGGAATTATTCTTTATCGTGAAGTCAATTGGCAAGTATTTTTTACTTCACAAAACGGATTTTAATCTGTTTGGTGAAGTGTTGGTTTAGCGCAATAGGACTCGCCACCCTTGGCGAGCTGCGACTTCGACCATTTTGTGGGAGAGGACAAGAAGCCCAGCGTGTTTTGAAATGCCGAGCGTAAGGGCGCGTTTCAAAGCGGGCATGCTGGTGATGATGATCTGATCGTAGGGTTGGCGGAGCTGGGTGAGTTGGGCGGGGGTGAGT
>CAYGFJ010000118.1:0-5243 GCA_964349115.1 uncultured Francisellaceae bacterium | reverse complement strand
CGCCTTGTTCCTGAATGCTGCGACTCAAAGCCTCAATATTTTTAAAGACCTTGCGCGGCTGATCAGGGTCTGCCCGCAGCAGGCGTAAAGGCAAATCAAACAATTTCCCCATGATTTTGGCATCAGCGTTCAACGCCTCCCACTTCAGGGCCAATAGCTCATCTTTCTTTTCCAAAACCACCTGATCCAGACCGGGCGCCAATTCACTGGCGCGCTTACGATTTAATAAAGAAACTTTTGCCATTACATCCCCAGGGCCTTAAAAAATTCCACCACTTCGCGGGCAAATTTTCGCGATTGAATATGGGCGTCACTCTCTCTCGCATAATCACCAATATACAAGCCAGCCGCCTCAGCCTCCACAAATTTGACACTTTGTGGAATAGCAGTTTCAAAAGCATTGCCATCGTCATAGAGCACTGTCAACAAACTTTTGGTCATGGTTGTGTTTTTGATAATGCGATTGGCAAGCAGGCGATAAGGCCGATTGGCCGTCAATGCCAAATCTTTGGCTTCCAGCAAACCGGACAAATCCATCCCACTCGGGGCCGCAGGAATAATGACTAAATCAGCCAATAAAGCCGCTTTCAAGGCTGCTGTTTGGAAATTGGGAGGGGTGTCGATAATCAAGAAATCACACTGTTTTTTCAATTCTGCAATCTGTTCACGCGCGTGCTTTTCATCAACCTGCTGAGCCATATCGTGCATAGCCTCACTCTTGATCACCCAAGACCAGGCATCCGGCTTGTCTTTGTCCATGTCAGCAATAATGACCCTGAACCCAAGTTCCTTCAATGCCCCACTTAAGTTAACCGCTGTCGTGGTTTTACCCGAGCCTCCTTTTTGTTGAAGCAATGCAATCGTCTGTGCGACCATGATCCATATCCTCTTAAAAATCAGGCCCTCAATTGAACCACGCGCCCCAATATTACGTCAAGTATGGCCTTAAAACATCAATGATCAGGTGTGCTTTTTGAATCATGGTGGCCCGGGGCAGAATCGAACTGCCGACACAAGGATTTTCAATCCTCTGCTCTACCGACTGAGCTACCAGGCCACGAAAGAGGGGCTATTAGACAACAAATTTATTTTGAGGTCAAGGATTTATGTGAGGGTTTTCGCCAACTGATGAAGGGCAGCTCGGCACTGTTTGGCATCGGGGATGAAACGATGGACCAATTCCCAAAAACGGGGGCCGTGGTTTTTTTCGCGGATGTGAGCCAGCTCGTGGACGACTAAGTATTCTAGGAGATGCACAGGAGCTTTGATGATTTTCCAATTATAACGAATGACATTGTCAGCGCTGCAGCTGCCCCAGCGGGATTTTTGATTTTTGACGATGACTTTTTTGGGTACGACCCCCATCAATTGGGCAAAATGAGTGGTTCGCTCTATCAAAAGTGCACGGGCTTTTTCGAGGTACCAGGCGTGTAATGCCAGTAAATCAAAATGTGTTGCAAGAAAATAGGGCTCACCCAAATAGGCAATAGATTCACCTGCTGCCCACTCTGTTTTGGGCAGTGGCAGCGGCACTTGATTACGTTGAGCCGCCAAATGCTTTTCAATCCAAGCTCTGCGTTGGGTCACAAGATCGTGGACGGCAGCGTCTGTGGTGCGATGGGGGGCGCGCACCACCACCACTCCCGCTTTCACAAGAATGGCGATGGTGCGTTTCCTTTTCCGACTTCGCTGAATGTCGACAGTGAAACTATGAAGTGACATGCCCACTTTCAGCCAAAGCGGCAGACAATGCAGATTCCACTTCTGCTGCGGTGGGGCCGACTGGGTCTGCGTAACCCGCTTTCATCTGTGCACGTTTGAGTTTGCGTGCATTGTGATAGGCCAGGCCTGTTCCACCTGGAATCAGGCGTCCAACGGTGACGTTTTCTTTCAAGCCAAAGAGCGAGTCCGCTTTTCCATTGACCGCCGCTTCCGTCAGAACCCGTGTGGTTTCCTGGAAAGACGCTGCTGAAATGAAAGAGTCGGTCGTCAAAGAGGCTTTGGTGATACCGTAAAGAACACGTTGATAGAGCGCAGGCAATTTGTCTTGCGCTTTCAATGCATCATTGGCTTCCATGATCCGAGAGGCTTCAACTTGTTCACCCACCAAGAACTGGCTGTCACCGGAGGAGAGAATCTCAGCACGACGAACCATTTGACGTGTGGTCACTTCAATGTGTTTGTCGTTGATTTTGACCCCTTGGAGACGGTACACGTCTTGGATTTCGTTGATCAAGTACTCGGCCAGGGCTACAACGCCTTTCAGGCGCAGAATATCATGCGGATCCAATGGGCCGTCGGCAATGGTTTCACCTTTTGAAATATGTTCGCCTTCGAAGACATTGATGGAGCGCCATTTAGGAATCATCAATTCATAGGCTTCACTATTTTCAGGCGTGATAAACAAGCGGCGTTTGCCCTTGGTTTCCTTCCCGAAACTGACGACCCCTGAGACTTCTGCCAAAATTGCAGGCTCTTTAGGACGACGCGCTTCAAACAAGTCGGCAACACGAGGTAAGCCCCCTGTAATGTCCTTGTTTTTGGAGCCCGCTTGAGGGATCCGTGCCAAGACTTCACCCACTTTCACAGTGCTGCCATTTTCAACAGTGACCAAGGCATTGATTGGCAAGAAATAGCTCACAGGGATGTTGCTGTTGGGGAAGCAGAGATCATTGCCTTTATCATCGACCAACTTCAAGAGCGGTTTCAAATCTTTGCCGCCCCGTTGTTTGGAGTCAGTGACCACAATGTTGGACAAACCTGTCATCTCATCGGTTTGGCGGTTCATGGTGACCCCGTCAATCATGTCGACAAACACCACTTTTCCAGCCATTTCAGTCACAATAGGATGGGTATGTGGATCCCAGGTGGCAACCACTAAGCCCGCCTTCACTTTTTGGCCTTCGCCCAGGGGCAATTCAGTACCATAAGGCAGTTTATAACGTTCACGATCACGGCCGTATTTGTCGACCACCACCAATTCACCAGAGCGCGATACGACAACATATTTCTTCGCCGCATTCATAATGGTTTTCAGATTATTAAACTTGAGGCTTCCTTCGGTTTTCACTTGAACATTGTTTTCAACCGCAGTGTGCGATGCAGCTCCCCCAATCCGGAAAGTACGCATGGTTAACTGTGTTCCTGGCTCCCCAATCGACTGAGCAGCCACAACACCAACCGCCTCGCCAATGCTGATCAAGTGTCCACGCGCTAAATCACGGCCATAACATTTGCAGCAAATACCACGACGGGCTTCGCAGGTGATGGGTGAGCGTACTTTGACTTGATCCACACCCAGGGCTTCAATTTTGGCCACTGATTTTTCATCCAGCAAAGTGCCTGAAGGATAAATCACTTCATCTTTACCGGGCACCAAAACGTCTTCAACCAAAACACGACCCAAAATCCGTTCGTGCAAGGGCACAACAACGTCTCCCCCTTCAATATGAGGACTGATGGTCAAACCTTCATGAGTGCCACAATCGTCTTGAACAATCACGACGTCTTGGGCCACATCAACCAAACGACGAGTCAAATAACCTGAGTTTGCCGTCTTCAATGCCGTATCCGCCAAGCCTTTACGGGCTCCGTGGGTGGAAGTGAAGTATTGCAAAACGCTCAAACCTTCGCGGAAGTTGGCTACAATGGGTGTTTCGATAATGCTTCCATCGGGCTTGGCCATCAAGCCCCGCATGCCTGCGAGCTGACGAATTTGAGCCGCAGAACCCCGCGCTCCAGAATCCGCCATCATATAAATGGAGTTGAACGATTCACACTTCTCTTTTTTGCCTTGGGCATTCATGACTTCTTCGGTACCGATCACATCCATCATGGATTTCGCGATTTGATCATTGGCACGCGACCAGATGTCGATGGCTTTGTTATAGCGTTCGCCATCGGTCAACAAGCCTGAAGCATACTGCTCAGCAATTTCTCGCACTTCACCTTCTGCCTCTTGAACGATTTTCGCCTTGGCTTTGGGGATGATCAAGTCATTGACCCCAATCGAAATACCAGAACGTGTTGAATACTCAAAACCGGTATACATCAGTTGATCTGCAAAAATCACGGTTGCTTTGACGCCCAGCTTGCGATAACACAGATCCACCACTTTGGCGATGCTCTTTTTGGTCATTACCTGATTGATGGACTCAAAAGACATCCCTTCAGGCAAAATCGCAGACAACAAAGCACGGCCAATGGTGGTGTCAAAAATTTTGGTTTCGAAATTGAGATCGCCGTCTTCATCCAAAATGGCATGGGTCAGGCGCACTTTGACCCGCGCATGCAGATCCACCACTTTGGCGGCGTAGGCGCGTCTCACTTCGTCAAGGTCTGAAAAAATCTTGCCTTCGCCTTTGGCATTGATGCGATCACGGGTCATGTAATAAAGACCCAACACCACGTCTTGCGTGGGGCAGATGATCGGCTCACCGTTGGCAGGATGCAAAATATTGTTGGTCGCCATCATCAAAGTACGCACTTCCATTTGTGCCTCGATGGTCAGGGGAACGTGGACGGCCATTTGGTCACCGTCAAAGTCAGCGTTGTAAGCGACGCAGACCAAGGGGTGCAATTGAATGGCTTTGCCTTCAATCAAAATGGGTTCAAACGCTTGAATCCCCAAACGGTGAAGGGTGGGTGCCCGGTTCAGCATCACGGGATGTTCGCGAATCACATGTTCCAAGATATCCCATACAATCGGTTCTTCCAGTTCAACCATGCGTTTGGCGGCTTTGATGGTAGTGGTGTGTCCTTCCAACATCAGGCGGCCATAAATAAAGGGTTTGAACAATTCCAAGGCCATTTTCTTGGGCAGGCCACATTGATGCAGTCTCAAAGTAGGGCCCACCACAATCACGGAACGGCCGGAATAATCCACCCGTTTGCCCAACAAGTTTTGACGGAAACGGCCTTGTTTTCCTTTGATCATATCGGCCAAAGATTTTAATGGACGCTTGTTGGTGCCAGTAATCGCACGACCGCGACGGCCGTTGTCGAGCAGGGCATCGACCGCTTCCTGCAGCATCCGCTTTTCGTTGCGAACGATGATGTCAGGGGCGCCCAGTTCAAGCAGACGTTTCAAACGGTTGTTCCGATTGATGACGCGACGATAAAGGTCATTCAAATCTGAGGTTGCAAAACGGCCGCCATCCAAAGCGACCAAAGGGCGCAAATCAGGAGGCAGAATCGGCAAGACGGACATGATCATCCACTCAGGATGATTGCCAGAATCATGA
>CAYGFJ010000117.1:0-5291 GCA_964349115.1 uncultured Francisellaceae bacterium | reverse complement strand
AAAATCATGAGTATTTCCGATGTATTGATGTGGGATTATTTTGATTTAGTGAGCTTGCGTCCTGGCGCAGAAATCCAAAATTTAAAAGACGAAGTCAAAGCTGGCCGAAACCCTCGCGATGTTAAAATTGAATTGGCCATGGAATTGATCACCCGCTTCCACTCCGCCGCCGATGCTGCTGCCGCCCACCAAGATTTCACCCAGCGTTTCTCCAAAAACGAAATCCCTGACGTGCTCCCTGAAGTCAGTATGAATCTGGTCGCCGGTCTTCCCTTGGCGCAATTGCTCAAACAATTAGACCTGGTTCCCAGCACTTCTGACGGCTACCGCATGATCGAACAAAACGCCGTTAAAATCGATGGCATCAAAGTCACCGACAAACACGCCGTTATCACTTTAACCCCAGGTACGGCCCAAGTGTTCCAGGTGGGCAAGCGCAAATTTGTCAAGGTGATTTGCACAAAACTCGACACTTCTGTATGATAAGCCTCTCTTTTTTCTCTTAGCGTTGTCTTTTTTGATTTGAGCATCAAAGAAAATCTGATGTACGAGGCCAGCATGACCACCGTCCCTTACGGCATTGACCGAGTGGATGGTTTTCTACAGGGTGAATTACAGGGCATTGAAAAAGGCATCGAACAAACCCAACAGGCCCTGGTCAAAAAATTGCTCCTAAAGGGCCTCCCCCTCAATGAAATCGCTGATTTAACAGATCTGCCCCTGTCTAAAATAGAGGAGTTGCAACAGAAAGATCAACCCATAAAAAATATAAAAAAATAAATTATATTGACTTTAAATTATTTTACTGTAAAATCCACTCCCATCGTTTCCCATGGAAATGACTCATTTTAACTAAAAAGGAGAAAATAATGGCAGCAGGGACAGGAGTAGGTGTAGCAGATGTAGCAGTAGATTTGGAGGATGCAGAGGCACTTGTAGGGGCAGGGGTAGTAAAAATGCGAGGACCCTGGGGAAGGGTTCGCGCACAAGTTAGGGTGCTTGGTCTTATGAGAAAGCACTTTTATGAATTACCTCGGATGCCAAGTAGTGAAGAATTGACAGAACGATATAAAGGCTGTTACATCCTTGTAACATCTGCTGCTGATCCACAACTTTTTAAAGTGGTTTCTGGAGCTATGGTTGAGGTGCCAATCTCAAATTGGAAGATATTCCATGAAGAGCTTGCTTCAATGAAGGCTGAAGGTGTAGAGCATTCCACGGCTACAATTCGTGATCGGTTAATTGCAGAGAGTAACGATGAGGCGAAGCATGCTATTGGCTTAGCTTTACGTTTGGCTATAAGAAAATCCCAGTTTGAAAATAAAGTGTCAGACTTGAGCCCTTTATCCAGTGAAGTGGACAATCGGGCTATTTTTGAAGATTTAAATAAAACACTAGATTCTTTGGGAGAGTCATTTGTGATGAGTCAAAAGACGGCGGATGCTCTCCTTGAATTTGCCGGGCCTAAATTGATGATACTGGCTGCAGATGGTGAGCTGAAGGATGTGGATAATCCATATAAAATACATGCTGAAAGTCTTCTGTTAAGACTGAAGGGTCTTAATGAGAGGAATAGAATTTTAATTAACAATGCAGTGTGTAGGGCTGCTGCGCATACAATTAACGTGACGGAGCAAATGATAAGAGAGATTGCTGCTCAGCTGAGCAATCCTGCGGATAGAACGTGTGCTGCTCTTAATATAGGGGGCACGCTCAATCTTCTTGATGAAATAGGAAAACGAGTAGACAAGGCATTTTTAGCATTTTTGGCCACAGACAGGTCTCAATTCGGCGAACCTAAAGAAGATGCGCTGATTGCCGAACTGGGGCCGATATTGATACGATATTACTTTGATCTCGAACGCTGTAAAGAAGATTCTCCAGAATACCTGGTTGCACGCGATGTAATTATGGTGCTTGGCGCAATTTTGTTCCATGATGCGTCCTTAAAGGAGAGGTTATCATGTCTTCAATGCTCTCCAGATGAAGATATAACATCACCGTTGTATGACGCTCGACTATATTGCTCAATGGCATTGTGGGACTTTAAAAACCATGAGGTTGGACATTATTTAAAGGCAATTTCTGACCCAGAATTTGTTCATCCTGAAATTCTTGCAAAAAGAGCTTTGTCCTCTGCTCTTGCAAAAGCAACTTTGTCCTCTACAGTCGACGAAGATGACACACCTGATTTAAGTGCCGGCGATGCAAGTGCAGTAGTCGCACCTCCGACAGTTCCAGGAGCAGCTCCAGCATCCAGGGGTCTTGGAGCAAGGACTGTGACAACTATAGGTGGCGGCGCAGTTCCAGTAACAGCTTCAGCAGGGGACGCGTCATTGGCTGCTCCTTTTGCAGCTGCAGCTGGGGCAGCAGCTGTTTTATGCAAAGGCCATCTTCAGAGGAGCACTGGTTCGCGTTGTCTGCCTACTGATGACTGATGCATAGTAAGTCTGAATCCTGAGACTTCCCCTGCGGGAGTCTCAAATTGATTCACTATAGAGAGTGAAGATTCTAAAAAGTTTTGTGAATTTATCACAGTTTTTTCATAATATTCAGCAAAGCGCCCTAGACACTACTTCGAAAATGGCGTACACTTTCGAAGTAGAAACTGGAGAATGGCGTGTTAAATCGATTATTAAAGCTTCCCCATCATCAACATTTTTTTCTGTTTGGCGCACGAGGAACGGGGAAAAGCACTTTATTACAACAACAGTTTGAAGAAAAACATACTGTTTTTATTAACTTGCTGGACCCAGAGCAAGAGGCCCACTTTGCACGCCAACCCAATGATCTCCTGGCCATTGTCAAAAGCTTGCCCCCAGAGTGCACCCACGTGGTCATTGATGAAATTCAAAAATTGCCAAAACTGTTGGACGTCGTCCACTTTCTCATTGAATGCAAATTGCCTCAGCGGATCATCTTAACCGGATCGAGTGCACGAAAATTTCGGCGCGGAGGGGCAAATTTATTGGCAGGCCGTGCTTTTGTTTATGCCTTACATCCTTTTTCATATCTGGAATTAGATGCTCATTTTAAGCTTGAAGAGGCCCTTGCCTATGGCAGTTTGCCGCGCCTTCAAGAACTGCCAGCGCCTGAAGATAAAATAAAATTTTTGCACAGTTATGCCAACACCTATCTCAAAGAGGAAATCTGGGCAGAGCACTTTATCAAACAACTGGACCCTTTCCGCCGATTTTTAGAGGTGGCTGCACAGTCCAATGGCAAAATTATTAATTTTTCAAACATCTCGAGAGATGTTGGCGTTTCTGACAACACGGTGAAGGACTACTTCTCTATTTTAGAAGATACTTTGCTTGGGTTTTTTCTGGAGCCTTTTAATCACTCTTTTCGAAAACGCCTCCAAAGCCGTCCCAAATTTTACTTCTTCGACACAGGCATTACACGGGCCTTGTCCCACTCACTTCGCATTCCCTTGCAAGCACAAACTTATGCCTATGGCGAAGCTTTCGAACATTTCATTATTTTAGAATGCATGAAATTGGCCAGCTATTACGAGCTTGACTATCGCTTTTCCTATCTTGCCACCAAAGACGATGCTGAGGTAGACCTTGTGGTCGAGCGCCCCGGCAAAAAAACATTGTTGATTGAAATCAAAAGCACAACACAAGTCCAGCCCCAACATCTTCACACTTTAAACACGCTCCAAAAAGACATGGGCCATGCTGAAGCGGTGTGCTTTTCTCAAGATCCCTTTCAAAAACAATATGGCGACATCACCGTCTATCCCTGGCGTGAAGGGATTAAGCAGCTATTTCGCCATGTGGGGAATGTTACCGAGACAGCACCATCATCGTCAGGCGATTGACCGAAACCAGATAGCCTGTTTCATGATGGATATCAATGCCCCAGACGTGGGTGCGTTTGCCAATATGAATGGGTTTGGCGGTGCCGATGACATGGCCTTCAGTGGCTTGGCGAATGTGATTGGTGTTGATCTCCAACCCCACGCAATAATGGGTGCTTAAATTGACGCAATAATTGGCAGCGACTGAGCCTACACTTTCCGCCAACACACAAGATGCCCCGCCGTGCATGATGCCAATCGGCTGCTTGGTGCGGTGGTCAACGGGCATTTTTGCAGAGAGAAAATTCTCGCCAATCTCTGTGAATGTAATGCCTAAATGTTCGACCATGGTACCCGCCCCTCTCACTTTTAAGTCTGCTATTGTGAATGGCGTCACCCAAATGCCCATGAGTTTTCCTCCAAAAAAAAGGTACTTTATCACAAAAATTTCTGGTAGAATGCTGCGAGCTATGACAATACAATTTAACCCCTACGACATTCGTCCCACCGTTCAATGCGAGCTGACTGATTGGTCCACCATGGAACAAGACATCGGCTCAGCCCATGACATCATCATTCGTCACCATGCTGGGGAAGGTCCACGGGCCTTGTTCCTCCAAGAAATCACGATTTGGCTGGAAGGCAGCATTGAGATCAAACAAGCCGATTGGGTGGTTGCCCTTCACGAGCATTATGAAAATCAATACGGTGAAAAAAAAGGAGACGAAGTCCTCCGCCGGGTGTTAACAACCTTGATCACCCATGGTTTTACGGTCCATTAAAAGCTTTGTCGTCCGTCAAGGACGCATGACCGATGCCCAAAAAGCGGCTACGGCCAGCCTTCAACCTCGCTATGGCATTGACATCCACACCACATGCTTTGATCATTTCTTTACATCAGAAGATGATCTCACTCTGGAAATCGGCTTTGGCATGGGCGATTCCCTCTTTGCCTTGGCTGAGGCCAACCCACACAAAAAATACATGGGCATTGAAGTCCACCCCCCAGGCATCGGCCGTTTATTACGCCTGATTGAAGCCTCGGGTTTAGACAATATCCGCGTCATTCAAGACGATGCCATCTCGGTCTTAAAAAACTTCATCCCGGACGCCTCTTTGAACGAAGTCCAGCTGTTTTTCCCCGACCCCTGGCATAAAAAGCGCCATCACAAACGACGGATTGTCAACGATGCTTTTATCCGCTTGATCGCTCAAAAGCTCAAATCAGAAGGTCTTTTTCACCTGGCAACGGACTGGCAACCCTATGCCGAATCCATGATGGAGGTTTTAACGCCCTCCTCGCTTTTCAAAAATCTCGCGGGGGAAGGCCAATTCAGTCCTCGCGGTGACCGCCCCTTAAGCAAATTTGAAAGCCGGGGGATGAAGCTGGGCCATCAGATCTTTGATCTGCAATTTCTAAAATCTCCCCAGTAAAGGCTTTTTCATATAAAAAAGGCGCCTCACTGAGACACCCTTTTTTATTCAC
>CAYGFJ010000116.1:0-5363 GCA_964349115.1 uncultured Francisellaceae bacterium | reverse complement strand
GCCTTGCTCTTATTGACCCAAACCAAACTCCAAAACCGCTGGGGCTACACCATCATCGCCACTCTCATATCCTGCTACGCCTACGCCGTCCTCCGCGCCCTCTTAGAACTAACCCGCCAAGGCCAACCCATCAGCGCCCATTTCTACGGCCTCTTCGTCGCCTCCGGTGTCCTGACGGTTGTGGGTCTTGGCTTAACCCTGCCTGCTTGGCTCATTTTTGTGGGCTTGGATTATTTTGCGTGTCGCGCTGTCAATCGCGCTCAAAAATCCACTGCTTAAAACTGGGGTCATCAATAAAATAACTGGTTCTGTCGCATCAGGCCTCCAATCATCTCAGTATTTTTGACCAGTTTTATCAGCTCGCCGCCTAAACTCGTCCAGAATATCCCTGTCTGGCGCTTGATCAATCTTTTACGACAGAACCCCCTAGGCAGTCAGCACTCCAATCCCTTTGTCAGCAATTAAATTAAGTAGACGCAGTGTCGGCCCTGTAGGGTGTTTTTCACCAGTTTCCCATTTTTTGACAGTGGAGGGGCTGGCATTGATGTGTTCTGCAAATACAGGCTGACTCATGTTTTCACGTAGGCGGACCGCTTTAATTTCTTGAGGTGTCAGTGAATGCACCTGAGGCAGGCACAGAAAGTCAAAAGTACGCATGGTCTTGCGATCCATCAGTCCATTGTTATGTAACCCTGTTGCTGTTTCGTGGATCGCATTCAATATTGATTGCTTCATGATTTCACCTTTATGAGTTCGCCCAATTTTATCGCCTGATTGATCTGTGTCTCGTCATAAGCAAAATAGACAGAGGCTAGTTTCCTCAAGGCGTTCTCTTCTTTTTCACTGATATTGCTTCGTTTATTTTTAGCATATCCATAAATAAAAATCGCTTTTTGATGCATCTTAAATGCCAGAATTGTTCGAGCACCCCCTCGCTTTCCATGACCTCCAATCGCAATTCTCTTTTTATAAATGTGTCCACCCAAGTTGGCATCAAACAATCTATTTTCGATTTCATTGACTGCTGCTGTTAAGCTTGCATCATTCAGGTCAACTTCTTGTGCCCAGTTATCGAAGAGTTTTGTTTTAAAAATCTGCATCAGTGACGTTGAGCAATGTTACCTAATGCGGAAAGTGTGCCACTTCGTGGGATACTTGTCAAGGCTTTACCTCAGGGTGTACTCCGGATTTGGCGTACAATTCCGGAATTGAGTCCGAAAATGGAGGGATTGTGCAAAATCGATTGTTGTCACTGCCGAAGCAGTACAGCTTCTTTTTGTTTGGTGCGCGAGGCGTGGGAAAGAGCACGCTCATTCGTGAATGCTTTGCAGCAGAAGCCTCATTCTGGATTGATTTGCTGATCCCCAAGACAGAGGCGCGTTATGCCCGCGGTTCAAAAGGACCTGCCTGATGCAGACTACTATTGCTTAAGCCAAGATCCTATTTCCAAAGTCTTTGCAACAGGAGTTCGCGCTGAACCTTGGCAGAAAGGATTACAGCAGTTGTTTTTGCTACAGAACTGATTGACTTGTCAGGCGAGTACTTCAGCTACCCAAGCTGGGGGATGGGATGAGCCGACTGCAGACTGAGCGTCAATACGACTTTGCAAACACAATTCGCTGGGTGGCGGGCTTTCCGGTAAAAATACAGCGGCCGGTTTCACCGGTTTGTTCGAGAGGGATGCAGCGCGCGGTGACTTTCAAGGGCTTCAACTTTTCCTCAATTTCAGGCTCATCGACAGCAAAACAATGGGCAAAGCCACCGTGCATTTCCGTCTCCTCATGTTTGGATGCAAAGAAAGCTTGAAAGTCGTCCCAGCTGTCAATCTGTTTTGTATTGGTTTGCCGATGCGCGAGCGCACGCTCAAACAAAACGCCTTGAATTTCTTCCAGGAGACCCGCCGCTGAGCCCACAAATTCGCTGACAGGCAGGCTTTTTTTCTGGGAAGGAGGGAGATCTCGTCGCGCCATAAAAACACTGTTCTGGGCCCTATCACGTGGACCCACTTCAATGCGGAGGGGCACCCCTTTTTTCACCCATTCCCAGGCTTTCTCACCGCCACTCATATCACGATCGTCCATTTTGACACGTAGTGTTTCGCCATGAAATTGCTGGGCGGACAACTGCGCCTTAATATCCTGACAATACTGCATAATCGCCGGCCGATCGGCTTCATCGCGACAAATCGGGAGGATGACAATCTGAACTGAGGCAATGCGTGGGGGCAATACCAGCCCATCGTCATCACTGTGGGTCATGATGAGCCCGCCAATCAAACGGGTGGACACGCCCCAAGAGGTGGTCCACGCGTATTCCATCTGTTGCTCACGATTCAAAAATTGAATCTTCGACGCCTTTGAAAAATTCTGTCCCAAAAAGTGAGAAGTCCCTGCCTGCAATGCTTTGCGGTCCTGCATCATGGCTTCGATACAATAGGTTTGCACTGCTCCAGGAAAGCGCTCCCCCACCGTTTTTTGCCCTTTGATAACCGGAATGGCCAAAACTGTTTCGACAAAATCCGCATACAAATCCAATATCATGAGGGTTTCTGCAATCGCTTCTTCAGAGGTGGCATGCGCTGTATGCCCCTCTTGCCACAAAAATTCTGAAGTCCGCAAAAACAGACGTGTCCGCATTTCCCAGCGCATGACATTGGCCCACTGATTGATGAGAAGAGGCAGGTCACGATACGACTGCACCCATTTCGAGAACATTTCCCCAATGATAGTTTCACTGGTTGGTCGAATAATCAGAGGCTCTTCCAATTCTCCATCCGGCACCAGCCCACCCTTTCCATCCGCCTTCAGTCGGTGATGGGTGACGACCGCACATTCCTTCGCAAATCCTTCAATGTGGGAAGCCTCTTTTTCCAAGAAACTCAATGGAATCAACAGGGGAAAATACGCATTCACATGCCCTGTCGCCTTAAACCGCTGATCAAGCTCTTTCTGAATCCCTTCCCAAATCGCATAGCCCCAGGGTTTGATCACCATGCATCCCCGCACGGGTGAATTCTCAGCAAGCCCCGCTGCTGAAATGACCTGTTGGTACCATTCTGGATAGTTCTCTAATCGAGTTGGGTTGATTGCTGTCTTGGCCATGTTGATGTTCCTCTTCAATAAAACGAAGCGGGTATCATAGCACTCTCATCAAAAGAGTGACACAAATGACGGCCAATTCACAGGGCAAAAGGTTTTGAGTTTGACTGAAACTAGTATAAAATTATTTCTTTTTTACAAAATACCCCCCATGAGCTCAATCAGAAATCAGCAAAAAACGGCCTCCTACTTTGTCATCGGCATGGTGATGTGGGAATTTTTTAGCTATTACGGCATGCAGGCGCTGTTGATTTTGTATTTAACGCAATACCTGCATTTTCCGGATGCACGGGCTTATGCGATTTATGGGGCCTTCACTTCTCTTATTTATGTGACACCGATCATTGGCGGATGGCTGGCTGACCGATATTGCGGGTATCGCTATGCCACTTTGTGGGGCTGTGCGCTGATTATGTGTGGTCACCTCATGCTGGGCTTGTCTGTTCATGGTCTCTTCATTGGGCTGACTTTGCTGATTTTGGGGATTGGTTTTTTTAAAAGTAATGCCATTTGCTTGATTGGCGATTGTTATCCCAATGACAATGCCGGGCGCAGCGTAGCCTTTGCTTGGTATTATGTCAGCGGCAATTTGGGAGCAGTAGGTTCTCAATTGCTCTGCCCCTACTTAGCGCAACACATTGGCTGGTATGCAGGCTTCATCGCGGCAGCGGTCGGCATGTTCTTTGGCCTGCTCATGTTATTTTGCTCCCGCAGGTATTTTAAGTGGTATAAAAATAATGTGCCCGAAAGCCCCTGGAAAAACTTTCATCCTTGCAAACGATTAGGGATTGCTGCAAGTGTTGTGGCGCTGAGTTTTGGTTTGATCTACCTCATTTTAACCAAGCTGCTTGTTGGCGATTTACTTCTCCTCGTCACTGGCATTGGCCTTCTCATGTATTTATCCATTTATAAAACGGCAACGCCAGCACAAAAAAAATCATTGCGAACCATCGCTGTGCTCACTGTTTTTGCCTGTGGCTTTTGGATATTCGATCAACAAGGCTCCAGCTCTATTTCGCTTTTCATCTCCCGTTATATCAACCGAACTGTGAACGGTTTCACCATTCCTGCAGGCAGCTTTCAGGCGATTAATCCTGGCATTATTCTGGTGTTTGGTGCCTTTATGGCATGGGTATGGCGCTACTTAGATCGTAAAGGCTTTCGCCCCTCTCCTTCCTCAAAAGTGAGTGTAGCCTTGCTTTTTCTCATTGTTGGGTTTTTTCTGATTGCAGAGGCCGCCTCCATTGCGGGTCATCAGCAATTGGCGCCCATGATTTATCCTGTGTCAGGGCTCATGATTATTGGGGCGGCCGAGATGTTTGTAGACCCTATTCTGCTCGCCACCATCACCGCTGCAGCACCTGCCCACTCCGAAGGACGTTTGGTTGCTTTGTATTATCTTGCAACGGGCGCTATTGCCAATTTTGTGGCAGGTAAAGTGGCCGATCTCACCATCGACCCCACACAAAATACAGCAACAGCCTTTACTTATCATGAAGCTTATCTACAAATTTTATATGTGTCTTGCTTTATGTTGGCTGCTTTACTGTTTCTTAAATGCGTCTCTCGTTGGCATCGTCGATGAGCCCTCATCAACATTTTGATGTTATTGTTGTGGGTGGCGGGCATGCGGGAACGGAAGCTGCATCCGCTGCAGCACGCATGGGATGCCGCACTTTGCTCCTCACTCACAATATCGAAACCCTGGGGCAGATGTCTTGCAACCCTGCGTTTGGGGGGATTGGCAAAGGCCATCTTGTCAAAGAAATTGATGCCCTGGGCGGATTGATGGCTGAGGCTGTCGATGAAGCAGCCATCCAAATTCGTATTTTAAACAGCAGCAAAGGACCCGCCGTGCGAGCCACCCGAGCGCAGGCGGATCGCATGCTTTATCGCGCAGCCATTCGCAAACGTTTGGAAAACCACCCCAATCTCACGCTGTTCCAGCAGGCAGTGGATGATCTCATCGTTGAAGGGACAGTGGTCAAAGGGGTGGTCACACAAATTGGACTTCAATTTTTTGCCGCTGCCGTGATCCTCACCACGGGTACTTTTTTGGGTGGAAAAATCCACGTCGGCATGAACAATTATGCTGGGGGACGGATGGGTGACCCCCCCTCCATTGCCTTGGCCAATCGTCTTCGAGAATTGCCTTTTCGCGTCGGTCGTTTAAAGACAGGGACGCCCCCACGCATTGACGCCAAAACAGTGAACTTTGAAGGATTGTCTGTGCAACACAGCGATGACCCACTGCCGGTATTCTCC
>CAYGFJ010000115.1:0-5395 GCA_964349115.1 uncultured Francisellaceae bacterium | reverse complement strand
TGCTAGCACTGCTTTCCTCATGATCGGCATTCCCTGTGGTAAATTCCAAATACCCACCAGGCTTCAGCCAAGAGGCAAAACGCACGATCATCGCCTCATGGTCTTCTTTTGGCACATGAAACAAACACCACCACTCCAGCACAGCGTCATATTTCTCAAGGATCTCCACGCTGCGAATGTCACCAAAAAGGCATTTTAATTGGGGATGCCTACTCTGGGCTATTTTGAGCAATTCTTTGGATCCATCTACTCCTGTCACATCAAAGCCTTTTTCAAGAAAATACGCCGCAATGGGATAACCTGAACCGCAGCCCACATCAAGGATAGAGGCGCCTGGATGCAAATAATTGATCAGCTGATCGATATATTTTTGCTCAGTGCTGAACTGATCACGCATATCGGCAAAGCCTTGTGCAATGAGGTCGTATCGTTGGCCTTGATTTTCTGTCATTTTTCACCCCCTATCGTTATTCTGGATTGATCCACATCCAATGTCACATTTTTACCCAATGGTAAAACAGAACGTGTCGCACTGTGACCATAGGGAAAGTCTTTCAAGCAAGGAATCTTCAAGCGTGCAGACCATTCTTCCAAAATATCATCCACTGTGCCATCCCGATTAGGATGGTACTCTGCCTGACACTGTTCAAACTTCCCAAAGACCATTCCAACGGCTTGTTGCAATACGTCAGCTAAATGCAGCTTTGAGAGGCAACAGTCAATTTTATAAGGCTCTGTGCGAACTTCTTCCAAAAGTAAAATTGCCCCTTCAAAATCGGGCTGATAGGGCGTGCCGATCAAGGCAGCCACCAATTCTAAATTACCACCCACAAGTGGTGCGGTGACTTTTCCTGGATAAAGAGGAGTGCCACCCTTAATCTCATAAGCCTCTCCCATTAAACAGGATATCAAGGTATTTTCATGCAGCGGAAAAATACCCCTCTCCGCCACATCACCCAGCGTAAATCCAGTAAAACAAGCCAATCCAGCACTGAGCAAACCCATATGCAAAGCCGTTGTATCGCTTAAGCCAATAACCATTTTGGGATTGGCACGAATCAGATCATAATCCAGATACGGCAAAATGCGTTGTGAACCATATCCTCCGCCAGTTGCAATCATTGCTTTGACTTCAGGATCTTTGAAAAAATCCATGACATCCTGCGCCCGATCCTCATCACGACCCGCTAAAAATCGCAGCGTATCTCGATTGTAGCGACCCACTTTGACCTTGAAACCATTTTGCTCCAGATAGGCAATGCCTGATTCTAAACGACCTGGCATCAAAGGACTGGATGGTGTAATCAGACCAATTGTATCGCCTTTTTTTACTGGCCGGGGAATAATATAGGTCATGCTGTGCCTCCATATTCACGTTGATAATCATCCAAGACTACGTGGAATCAATTTTAACATGCCCACTGCAACCTCTTCTTCCGTTAAATGGGTTGTATCAATCAGCTGAAATACACTGTTGTCAGGAAAGAGTTCGTCATAGCGCCTTTGGGCTGCGGGCGCCCCCTGCAATTCATCTTGCTTCTGCCATTCGATGCGATCTCGCTCTTGAATACGGCGCGTCAACTCTGACTCATCACAGTGGAGACGAAAGGCGTGAATCGGCAAATTCCACTTTTCAAAATAATGGCGATACTGATCAAAATGCTCAGCCATTTGCAAAGTCATGGTGATGACAAAATTCTGCCGTCCCTGACTCAAGTGAAACTCAATCATCAATGCCAGCGCTTGAAACGAAGTTGCCAAATCCTCTGGCTTGTCCCAAGAAAACGGTAAGCGGGATACAAACCAATCGCAGTCTAAAAAAGTCATTTCGTTAAATTTAGGCAGCAAAGTCCAACTGACATTGGTTTTGCCTGTGCCTGTTGGGGCTGTTAGCAGAATAATCACGTCGCATCCTCCAATTGATCTGACCTCACTCCATCTTATTTGTCTTAAAAAATAGCACTGCCCTGTCAACTGATTTTAAAAACCACGGCCTCATTTTAGGGTGATTTTTTCTTAACTCCAACACGCTGACCACATTGAGCTTCCTGACCAGCAAAAAATAAGGGATCATATCAAGATCATCCTGCGTTAGTGGAACATGGTCTCCATAGCCTTGATATAAAGCCTCTTTCAATGCGCTAAAATCCTTTTTTTGCTCACCCTCGGCCAGATGCTCAAATGCACATAATGGCTCAGCAAGACCATAACCATAAAATCCTACCCCGCAATCATCAAAGTCAATGACATTGTATTGGCCTTTCTGGATGATAATGTTGTTGGGATTGAGATCCTCATGAATTAACCCCAATTTCTCAGGATGGCGGTGCCCATACTCCTTTAATTTAGCATAGGCACAACGTCTGGCGATTTTGATAATTTCATTTTGCTCATGAGGCACACCTGTCAACTGCTCTAAATTGGTGTATCTGGGCTGTGCTGTTCCCAGCAGACCTTCTGCATCCCAATAAAGACGATGCTTGCTCTTTATGTTCTGACCACTTTTCTCCAATTGTGCAGTGAGTGCACCGACATGATAGGCGTATTTTTCATTGATGGCTTTCCACAAATGCCGCCCCTCTACCCATTCGAATAAGGCACAATAGCGGATTCCCATTATTCCTGGATGTTGCTGCTCAACGATGTATTGTCCCGCATGATTGTGAGTCGGTTTTGGAACCGATATGTCTGTCGAGTTCAAAATAGAGTGCAGCCATTCAAATTCTTCGAGTATGGCCTCTTTGGTATGAAAATTCGCAGGGCTGATCCTCAGCATATACTTTTTAGCGTTGCCGTCTGTAATTTTGAATATGGCATTTGCGCTGTATTTGATGAATTCAATTGAACGTACTTTAATCGGATATTGATTGACAACTGCCACTGCCATTTCCCTGAATCTTCTCACTTGCGTTCAATATGATGCCTGTTCAAATGGGCTCATTGATCACCATCCACATACCATTCTGAAGCTACAGATAGCCCTGCTTGTTTCAAAAACTGACGCTTTGGTTCATCATGCGCGCCGCTCACCATAACGAGCTGAACCACGCCTTTCTCTTTGCCAAGCGATTTAAGTTGAGATAAAAGTGCAGCACCAATACTTGGCCAATCGCCAGGTGTTGCCACGCAAAAATCATCGATCATCAGTGTCAATCCTGGATCGTAAACCTCAGGTGCTGTGATCAATTGTCCAATAACGAAGCCCGCTATTTTTCCCTCTGACTCAGCCACCAGTAGAATATGATCCTTCTGATTCAATAACTGCTGAAACCAGTTTGCTTGCGATGCCTCAGCTCCTTTTTTATATCGCCAGAATTGCGACTGTACTCTTTCATACGCACGGCGTTTTTCATAGGATAAATTAACCATACTGGCAATGTCTTCTAGTTTGGCATGACGAATATTTATTTTTGCCTGGAATTTCATCATCAAAATCTCATCATAAAACTGCCCACTCACATTGAGCGCACGCGGCTCAAGACCAATTTGCAGAAAGCCGTGACCTTGGTAAAGCTTGAGTGCAACGGTATTGCCCGCCACGACAGTGCACTGAATTTGACTCACTGTGTGACGCGCATGTTCAATGACAGCAGATAGCAATTTATCAGCAAGGCCCGTTCCACGGTAGGCAACTTGAACGTAGACGGCCCAGATGCCACCAATGTGTTTTTTCTTTTCTCTGGCATCCCTGTAAAAGCCAATAGTGCCAACCAGAATGCCTGCTTGAAAAGCCCCGAAAATATCGCTTTTAACGAGGGAATTTTCCCAGTCTTCATCGCTTTTGGCAGCATCTTCCTCATATGACGCACCAAACGCTTCAGGAACTGATTGAAGCATTTCCAGGCGAATGGATTTCCAAATAGGCCAATCTTCTGATGCCAGGCGTCGAATCATGATTTAGCTCCATCACCTGGACAGCACCAGCCTTGCACGGGACAGGTGGTTTCAATCGACTCCTGCAGCATTGCGAATAAAGCCTCAGTATCCGCCAATTCGGAAGGCCTGATTTTAATTTCTGACATGCCTAATCCAAGTGTTCAAAGGTTCAGAATAATACTTTGCAACCACGTAGCCAAGTAGTCCACTGGCCATAACCATCAGTGCATACAGCGGCAACACAAAACCCATTCCTTTGAAAATAGCTGTACCCAGGGCAATCACCAACATGTGTGTCAAATAAACCTCATAGCTATTTCGACCATACCACTGCAAAAACCGCGTGCCTCTTAATCTCAAGGTATTTTGACTGAACGCAACGAGCATCAAAGCAATCCCCAATTCCAAAGCGGTCACATTGAGATTCGCTTTGGTTAGCCCCAGCAAATAGGTGACATGTCTGAGACAAAAGACCAATACAACCAGGCACACCCCTGACAACACAAAGCCTCGCGACTTAAGATTGGGGTTTTTAGCCACGAACAACGCAGCCAACACGCCAAACGCAATGCCATCCATGCAAGATAAATATGAGTAATCCTGCCGGCCTTCAGTCACGCCAAAGACCCTCGAAAAAGGACCGATCACAATAAAAATACCAAGTACCAAGATCAGCCAACGCTGTTTTTTAAAAACTAGACACAGCAGGGGGAAAAACAGATAAAATACTTCTTCGACAGAGAGTGACCACAGTACAAACCAAGCACCAACAATATGTCCATTCAACTCTGCGACAAGACTATTCATGCGAAAGGTCAAAGCGGCAAAAATAGCCTGGGGCAGTGTCGTTCCAACGAGTGTAAAGCCTGGAACTTTGAATAAATCGAGGGCGCTCAAAATAACAATCAAAGCAATGAGGCACGGCACAATTCTGGCAAAACGCATCAAATAAAAACGCCTCAGATTTACTTGAGGCAAGCTTCCCCATTTATGCATAATCGATTGGGCAATCAAGAATCCTGAAATCACAAAAAACACTCGAACTCCATAATATCCGCCAAAAAAGAGAATATCCACAAGCCATTGTGGCCATTGATTGGCAAAAGGTAAGTGGATGTAAAGATGCCCCAGGATCACAGCCAAAATGGCAAGACCGCGAATCAGATCAATCGCTGCATTACGACCCACTGAATTCAGCGTTTTGAGTCCAGGATTCATAACATTTTCTTCATTAAAATGGTTCCTCAACTAGCTTGATGAGTTGATTAGAATCATCAAAATTGATTAATGGAATTCGCGCATTGATTTGATTTGTCATAAAATCAGCACAATGTTTTACAAGTGCTTTGATATCAGCCCAGTATTCGCTTTCTACACCCATACAAATCAATTTGGCCCGCTGCATCACCGGTTGATCAACTACAGGCAAACGCTTAATAACCCAATCTGCCGCTGCAGCTTTAGATCTGATCGCATTGGTTTCCAGCGTGCTCCAGATTCGCGCATAAGTCAGTAAAAC
>CAYGFJ010000114.1:0-5404 GCA_964349115.1 uncultured Francisellaceae bacterium | reverse complement strand
ATACAGAACATGAGCTTGTGCCAGAAGCAACTCACAAGAAAAGCTTGTGGGTTCGTAAAGAAGGCAACCGCCATGTGCAGCGTGAAATGGATTGCTACAATTTAGACATGATTATTTCAGTTGGTTATCGCGTCAAAAGCGCTATTGCTACACATTTTCGTATTTGGGCCACACAGCAGTTGAAAGAATATCTTATTAAGGGCTTTGTGATGGATGATAAACGCTTGAAACAAGCTGGTGGAGGCGATTACTTCGATGAACTCCTTGCACGTATTCGTGATATTCGCTCCTCTGAAAAAGTCTTTTGGCGAAAAATACTGGATATTTACGCAACAAGCATTGACTATGATCCCAGCGTAGAAGCTTCTCGTACTTTCTTTGCCATTGTCCAAAATAAAATGCACTGGGCCACCCATGGAAAAACAGCGGCTGAAATCATTTATGAGCGTGCTGATGCCACGAGGCCCAATATGGGCATGACGACATGGCTGGGAGATACAATTCAATGGAAACGCATTTTTTACAACTGGAACAAGAAATGAAAAAAATACCGGAGTCATCCTCTTGAAAAAAAGAAAAGCTTTCTATCTCGCCTTGCTCCTGGCTTTTTGGACTTTACCAAACTTTGCAAGTTCCCCTATGCTGCTGATCGCCGTCGCAGCTGATTTTACAGAGACTTTGAATGAGCTTGCGCTGCCGTTTCAACAAGAAACGGGCATTGCCATTGTACCCAGCAATGGGGACACCGGCAGCTTGACCCAGCAGATTTTGCATGGGGCGCCTTATGATGTCTTTTTGTCAGCAGATGCAAGCCATCCCCAGGACTTGGAAAAGGCAGGCAAAATTGTGCCGGGTTCACGCTTTACTTACGCCACTGGCCGCCTGGTTTTATATGCGCCTGCTGAGGCGATTTCCCATTCGGGCATGGCGGATTTAAAAGCGGGAAAGTGGTCTCAATTGGCCATGGCCAATCCTGACTTAGCCCCCTACGGCGTCGCGGCTCAGCAGATTTTAAAGGAAATTTCACCCCCCAAGACAACGGCCTATGTATTAGGCCAAAATATTGGACAAACCTTTGCTTATGTGAAATCCGGCGCTGTCCCAGCTGGCTTTGTGGCCCTGTCTCAGGTGATTGATTTGGTTCACCACAACAGCCCTGCCGTTTGGCTGATTCCCCAAAATTTGTATGCCCCCATCGCACAGCAAGCTGTGATATTATCTACCACCCCACATTTGGCAGAGGCACAGCAATTTATGACGTTTTTGAAAAGCAAGATCGCAAAAACAATCATGACTGAGAATGGCTATTCGAATATTCATTAGATATTTCTTGAATATTCTAATGGTATCTTATATACTATTCGCCTCATTAACGAAGGTACCAAGGATCAAACATGTCTCATGCAACACAAATGTCAATTAAACTCGATACCGCATTACGTGATGACTTTATGGCAGTCGCCAACCATGTTGTTCATCGCCCTGCAGCACAAATTATTCGAGAATTAATGCGAGCCTTTATTGCTCACCAAGAAATTCCCAATGCAACAACAATTGCTGCAATAGAAGCCGTAGAACGAAATGACGTAATTACATACAATAGCGCCCAAGATTTTTATCAAAAAATGGGTATTTAAAATATGCGCATCCTTCACCACTCACGGCTGTTTGAAAAAGACATGGAACGTGTTAAAAAACAGGGGAAAGACTACACAAAATTAAAAGCTATCATTGACTCATTAATCTCGAACCAAGCTCTTCCACTCAGCCTAAAAGACCACCCCTTAAAAGGCAATTGGAAAGGCTACCGTGATTTACACATTGCCCCTGACTGGGTTCTTATCTACAAAGTTGATGCTCAAAATCTATGGTTAACCCGGATGGGCTCTCATGCCGATCTATTTAAATAAAGGCAAACTCCATGTCTCCCACTGACCTCAGTGCATTTAATTTAAGTCTCAGTTTGGCAGGAACCACCACCTGCCTTTTATTGCTCATCGGAACCCCACTCGCCTGGTGGCTGGCGCGGAGTCAATGTGCGATAAAATCGATTGTTGAGGCTGTCTTCACTTTGCCCTTGGTCTTGCCCCCGACGGTTTTGGGATTTTATTTGCTGCTGGCCTTTACCGGGACGCCCTTCTTATTTTCCTTTAAAGGCTTGGTGGTGGGGTCCTGCATTTATTCCCTACCTTTTGTCATTCAGCCCCTGCAAGTGGCCTTCTCTTCGATTGACAAGTCCGTCTTGGAAATGGCGCGAAGCATGAGTGGATCCGCCTGGCATCGTTTTTGGTCCATCATTTTCCCCCTGACTCGGCGGGGCTTTCTCTGCGCAGGCATTTTAAGTTTTGCCCATACCCTGGGCGAGTTTGGAGTGGTGCTGATGATCGGCGGCAATATTCCTGGCAAAACCGAGCTCTTATCCATTACCATTTTCAATCATGTTGAAGCTCTGCAATACCATGATGCCAATGTTTTGTCTTTGTCCCTTTTGGCCTTTTCATTCGTGGTTTTGGTGACTTTAACCAGTTTTAATACACGCTATACACGGAGAATTTTATGATTTTCTGGAAAACATCATGAGCACCCGCCTGGTCGACCGCTTCGACCGCTCATTTTCATACTTGCGGCTGTCTTTGACGGACCTCTGCAATTTTCAATGTGGGTATTGCCTGCCAGAGGGTTGCCCCAAGAGCGCTCAGAATTTTTTAAGCCTCGATGAAATCAGGCGCTTGATCACAGCCTTTGCAGAATTGGGGGTAAAAAAAATCCGCCTAACCGGGGGGGAGCCCAGTACGCGCAAAGACTTTCTCGAGATTGCACATTGCGTAGGAGCGATCCCAGGGATTGAAACGCTGGCTTTGACCACTAATGGTTTTTATCTGGAAAAAGATGTGGCGGCGTATTACGAGGCCGGCATTCGTTCTCTCAATGTCAGCGTCGATAGTTTACAACCCGAAGTCTTTGCCAAAATCACAGGAAAGGATGCCTTTTATCGTGTGATGGCCGGAGTGGAGGCCGCTTTAAAACTGCCGTTTAAAGTGAAGCTGAATGCGGTCTTGTTGAAGGATTTGAATCATTCTGAATTTCCAGATTTTTTGAACTTTGTCAAAGATCGGCCGATCAGTGTGCGGTTTATTGAACTGATGCAAACAGGGGACAATCAGGACTATTTTAAGGTGCATCATTTAAGCCCAGCTGGGTTTCAGGAGCAGTTGCTCAAAGCAGGCTGGGTCCTGACGAATGCTGCACATCATCAGGACGATGGGCACTTCTTACCTACGACCAATGGCCCCGCCATTGAATATTCACACCCCAATTATCAGGGGCGCATCGGGTTTATTGCGCCCTACTCCAAAGATTTTTGCGCAAGCTGCAATCGTTTGCGCTTGTCTGCCCGGGGCGAATTGTATCTCTGCCTTTTCACAGACTTGCACTATGCCTTGCGCCCCCTCCTGCAAGCAGATTCACAAAAAACAGCCTTACAGCATAAAATTCAAGAGCTGCTGCATCTCAAAAAAGCGTCCCATGATTTACATCAGGGTAATACAGGAAAAACGTCAGATTTGGCAAAAATTGGAGGGTAATATGTTTCAAATGATTTCAGTTGCAAAAAAACGGGTGACTCAGCGTCGGGCGGTGGCAATGGGGCGGATTGTGGTGGGCAGTGTCGCGTATCCCTTGATTGCAGAGAAAAAACTGCCAAAAGGGGATGTGCTGTCTTTGGCGGAAATCGCTGGAATCATGGGGGCGAAACAGGCGCCCTCTTTGATCCCCCTCTGCCATCCTTTGAATTTGGATCATGTGGGTGTATTTACGGAATTGGAGCCGGATACGCTGTCGGTTCGGGTGTATTGTGTCGTCAGCGCAACGGCCAAAACAGGGGTGGAAATGGAGGCCATCACGGGCGTCCAAGTCGCATTGTTGACCCTGTATGATTTAACGAAAATGGTGGAGCCCGCCCTGGAAATCACTGACACTCGCCTTTTGTTTAAAGAAGGTGGAAAGAGCGGAACTTGGATTCACCCTCAAGGGATTCCAGCCCCTATTGCAGAAAAATTGAAACTGGCCCCCGCCAAACCCTTGCCTTTTGCCTGGCATCAGGTGAAAGCAGCGGTGATGACCGCGAGTGATCGGGCTTCCAAAGGCAGTTATACCGATCGATCTGGCCCCCTCATCAAAGAAGCGCTGCACATGCTGGGCGCCACCCTCTGTGATCACACCATTTTGCCTGACGAGCAGCCCCTCATCGAAGCGCATATTCGACGCATAGTGAGTGAACAGCACCCGCATCTCATGATTTTGAGTGGGGGCACCGGTTTGGATGTTCGCGATATTACGCCGGAAGCCGTCATGGCGGTGTGCCCCCGCATGGTTCCCGGCTTGGCAGAAGTGTTGCGTCACGATGGGGCCACCGACTACACCCGCAATGCCTGGTTAAGCCGTTGTGTCGTCGGGGTTTTGGAAAATACTCTGGTGATTTCCCTGCCTGGCAGTCCCCGCGCTGCTGAAGAAGGCATGGCGATTTTGCAAGATTTGATCCCCCATGCCTTGCATATGTTAAATGGGGGAAAGCATGGATAATTATTTAAATGCCCTTGAAAAAATCCTTCCTCTGGCGCAACTTTTGCCTGAAGAAACCATTGCCCTGGAAGAAGCCCTTCATCGTGTCACGACTCATCCCATCACCAGCCCGATGGATTTACCTGCCTTTTCTAACTCTGCCATGGATGGGTTTGCAGTGTGCGCAAAAGACACGAGGAGTGCCAGCGCTGAGCACGCTGTCATATTGCCTATCTTGGGCAGCACCGCTGCGGGAGATCTTGGCGCTACACCTGCTAACAGTGAACATAGTGCCTGGGAAATCATGACGGGTGCGCCCATGCCCGCCACTTACGACGCTGTCATTCCCATTGAAAATGTGAAGATTCAAGATCAATCCATTGTGCTAACAGCCCCGATTCAACCCGATACAAATGTCCGCCACCCCGGAGAAGACTTTCAAAAAAATGCATGGGTGTTGCCCGCAGGGCACCGCATCAGCCCAGCGGATATTATGGCTTTGTCTGCCTTGGGCATTGCTTCAATCAAAGTTCGCACCCTTCCAAAAATTGCCGTCATTTGCACGGGAAAAGAAATCATAAATGGCAGCATCCACAATTCAAATGGCCCTTACTTAAAAGCTTTGTTGGCTGAGTCTCATGTGATGCTCCAGTCCTATCATGTCATTGATGATACACCCAGTGAATTTGAAACTCTTTTCCAAAAAGTGTTATGGGACAACCCTGATGTCATTCTCACAACAGGCGGCGTTTCTGCAGGCAAATGGGACTTTATCCCAAGCAGTCTCCAAAAAATGGGAATGAGCCTTCATTTCCACAAATTGTCGATTCAACCTGCCAAGCCT
>CAYGFJ010000113.1:4010-5470 GCA_964349115.1 uncultured Francisellaceae bacterium | reverse complement strand
TCTTGCATGGAGGAGAAGGCTTCGACGATGGCCTCGACGCGTTGGCGGAAGCGGGGGCCGGTTAGGTATTGGTAAACCATTTCTGTTTTGGTTTGTTGGCCTTCGGAGGATTGTCTGGCCAGGGAGACTTCCAGTAAGGTTTGACGCAGGATCATGGCGACAGGGAGGGCGGCGCGGGGATGGGTGACCCAGACGCCATCGACCAGGTGGAAGGTGTCGATGTCTTTGGGCAGGACTTGGCTCACCATGACACAGACTTCGGCTTTGGCGGCGCGTTGGTCTTCGCGCAATTTTGTGAGCCAGCCGTCGCTCCAGTTTTTGGTGCGTTTTGATTCCCACAAAATGGTTCCGCACTTTTGACCACCGTCGCCAAACACGTGATGCAAGACATCGCCGCCAAATTCACCTTTGGGAACAGGTTCGATCTGGTCGAAGATAAATTTGCTTTGAAGCATGGCCTCCAGCTCCAATTCCTGCACTTCACCTTGTAATTGCTGAGAGCCTTGTTCCGCCTTACGACGCAGTTCCTCAATTTGTTTTTGCATGCCTTGAATGGTTTGTTCTTTTTCCATAACTTTGAATTTGTAATGGTCTTCAGCTTCACGTTGCGCTTGGGCGCGGGTCAGTTGAAGGCCTTCTTGAACTCGCTTTTCAACCGTCAGCTCCAGCTCGCGTTTTGCATCATCCAGCTCCCGCTGCTTCTTTATCAATGTGGCCTGAGCCTGTTGCGCCTCAGCCAATTTGGCATCACGGCTTTTCAGCACTTCTTGAAGTTCACTTAATTCCTTCGCCTTGTTTTCAAGATCCTGGCCCAGGGCCAGCTTTGCCTTTTTGGCCTCTTCAGCCGCAATACCCGCCCGGTCTTTGTGAAGTTGTGCTTGGACTTGCTCTGCCACTTTGGCATTGAGTTGGTGGGCCGCATCCTGGAGTTGCTTTTCTTTATCCCGAATCAAGCCCTCACGTCCAGCCATTTCAGTTTCTTTCTGCGCCAGTTTCACCTCAAATTGCTTCCGTGTTGACTCAATCAAAGGAGCGGCCAAAGACTCCGTTAATTTAATGGGCGTCTGGCAATTGGGGCAAGTCAGGATGGGTTCGGTCATCTGGAATTTTATGTGTGGTCTATTTTTGGTGGGTCAGTATAGCAAGAAATTATCTCTTAGAAGCACTCGTGTTTATAGACCAACTGCAGCCCGATCCAACGCCTCGTCAAGCAGACTCCAGGGCAAGCGCCTACCGGCTTCTTGCATTCGTTTACTGGCATTTTTGGCGATGTCGATATTGAGCTTGCCGGATTGAACCATTTGACTGATCAACCAGATGGTACCATGAACCTCGATCGACTCTTTTGTGGCGGCTTTTTTTAGGCTTTCGTCGCCTGTCAAAAGAAGGCAGGACTCTTGTTCAGCCAGGGCCAGGGCAAATAAATCATTGCGGCTACAGCGCTGGTATTTTTGTACGAG
>CAYGFJ010000113.1:0-3910 GCA_964349115.1 uncultured Francisellaceae bacterium | reverse complement strand
GCATCGCTAATTAACAAATGCATCGTGAGACCCCATGGCGCGAATAGTGCGAAATTCTGTGAGGGGTAAGCTCAATAATTCCGCTGCTTTGGATTCGCCAATATACGCTTCTGCCAAAGCGTGGAAAACAAGTTGATCAAATAAATGTGCTTTTTCAGGGGGGTGGCTTTGGCCAGGCTCTTTGGCACACCAGCCTTTTTTCTTGAATAGGCCAGACATCTGTTGATGGTAGCTGGGGGTAATGATTTTTCCATCTCGTGCACGATAGAGAATACTCATCATGCTCATGCCGAATTCTTCTTTCAAAATGCTAAGCTCTTTGACCTCGATGGAAGTGCGATGAGATCCTAATTCTTGACGCACAGTGCGTGCAGGAAAAAGAAAGGCTCCCGCAAAGCGATCACAGGCTTTTTCCTCATCCATGTTTGAACCTAATCGACCCTCCAAAATAAGATGGCCCAATTCATGCGCTAAAGTAAAGCGTTGACGATCCCCAGGCCAGTTCGAACCAATCACAACAATCGGCTGTTCTTCTATCATTGCAGCCAATCCATCAAATTGCTGACTGGTAAGATGCTCAACCATGAAAACGCGAATACCATTGTTTTCAAGCACATCAACAAGGTCAGGAATGGGTTCTTCTCCCAAATTCCACGCGTGTCGCAACGCTTCTGCCGACAACTCAATATCATCAAGTGAATTGATTGCTGCCATACTGCTTTTATCTATTTTAAAAGGCTTAGAGATGGGCTGTGGAAATAGACTTTCCAGCTCCATGCGCCGCTCAGCTCGATCAATAACTTCATGGGTGATGGCGTCCAACTGTTTAACAGGCAGAGTACTCTTTTTTCGATAATTCAGCTTGGCCAAACTGAGGGTCATTGGCCGAAAGAAGTATTCTGTCCGCACTTTCAGTGCTTTACTGAATTCAATCAAGATATCAGACGAAGGAATCGTCCCCCCATCTTCATATTTTTTGATGGCCGCATGAGACAGATTCACTTTTGCAGCTAAATCACGCAGTGATAATCCAGCGGCTTTGCGTGCTCGGTTGAGTCGTTGTCCTAGCATGGTATCACCTCTCGATAGTTTACAAATTCTTATTAGTTTATAGTAATTGTAAACTACTGCTTTACGTTTAGCAAGACAATGTAGTGCATAAAAGCCCTTGCATTTTAACCAGCATCCTGTAAAATCCCAAAAATAAAGCAACTGATGATGGGCTGAGAGGCCCTGAAACTCTGAAATTTAGAGTCTTGCCAAAATCCACTCTGACCTTTTCATCTTGTGGAAGATCGTTTTGAAAAAAACGAAAAAGGTTCTTTTTAGTGATTTGCTATACGCAAGTCGACCTTACTCCCTTCTAGCCTGCTTGCTATACGCAACAGAATCCTATTAAAACTTCTAGCTCAACGCTATACGCAATGAACCCTGTGATCTTGTTTTTAAGATTGCATGTCTTGTTATAGAGACAAAATAGATCTTTTAAAATTGAATAATTCAAGGGATATTTTTACTGCATCTGGCATTGATTCGCTGGTGCTTTAACTTGTTTTGACCCTGCTGGAATACCCCAGCTGGCAACCCCATTGACCGCAAGGCGGAGAATGATTCCGCATATGCGGATAGTTTTCTTTATTTGTGGTTGATATTTTAATCATAAACCGAAACTAAAGGAGACCTACAATGTACGAACTAAACGAAGTAAAACTCATCGGCTATGCCGGTAAATCACCTGTCACCGCTGCTGAAGGCAAAAAGCCTTTTGCTGCTTTTGATATTGGCACCACAAAGCGTTACACCACCAAAGGTGATCATGCGGCTGTGGTGGTCGAGACCCATTGGCACAAGGTCATTTGTTATGGGAAATTGGCTGACATTGCTCACAAGCTTGTTGGCAAAGGATCCCATGTCCTGATTTGCGGTGCACTCGAAAATACAGAGTGGACTGACAAAGAAGGGCAAATTCACAAGGGTACGCGCATTTTGGCGAACAAGATTCGCTTGTTAGACAAAAAGGATGCGGCTCAAGTGGCGGATTCAGAAGAGGAGTAATCCTTCTTTTGATTCATTTAAAAAAACCTCACGCTAGGGAAACACTTCCCTGGCAGGGGTGTTTCTCTGGTTTATTGATCAATCATCTGGAGAGACAGAAAATGAAAAATGAAATTTACAGTGAAGCAGTAGAAAAAATTATCACATCCATACAATCAGGGGTCAAACCATGGGTTCGACCTTTTGATCGTCCAAACCTGGGCAGAGCCCGCAACTTTTTTACCAAAATCCCGTATCAAGGCGTGAATTCCATGCTTCTCATGATGGATGCTTACCGTCGAGGATATGCCAGCAACAACTGGCTTACCTTTAAGCAACTTTCACTTCTAAAAGGCAAGGTCAAAAAGGGAGAGTCTGCAACACGCATTTTCTTCTTCACTTATGTGGGAGATAAAAATGCAGACAAGGACGCTTTGGATAGCAGTGAAGTTCAATTGTTCCCACGATGGAAGTATTTTAATGTTTTTAATCTTGATCAAACCGAAGGGGTGATTGAGTCAAAAACAGTGCGTCCTCACGAGCACTTTGAGCGAAATCGATCTGTTGATGAGGTCATTGTGGCTTCGGGTGCAACCATCAAAAATACAGACCGTAAGACGGCTTTTTACAGTCCTGTGGGTGATTTTATACATCTACCGTATCAAAATCATTTCCACACTGTGGGGGGCTATTATGCAACCGTCCTCCATGAGTTGGTTCACTGGACGGGTCACAGCAAGCGATTGGATCGGATGAAACCGAACAGCCGCTACGGTGATAAAGCTTACGCGTTTGAAGAGCTGGTGGCTGAGCTGGGCGCAGCATTTTTGTCAACAGACTTAAATGTTAATGGTGAGCTTGAAAACCACGCCGCTTATTTGAATGACTGGGCCAGTTTATTAAATGACAAACACATGGCATTTTTTAGGGCCGCATCTTACGCTGAAAAGGCAACTCAATACTTGTATGCCTTAGTCGATCAACAATCTGTGGTGCTTCCGTTTACGGAACCCATGATTTTGTTGAAAGCGGCATAAGTGCGCAAGAAAAAGGAGACTCACAATGGATACGCATCTACTCAACCACTTTGAAATGAGTGTGTTTAATGTGGAGATCGAGCTTGCTCGCATCGCCGAATATGCCAAAAAACTAGATTTGAATGGAAAACTTCGCTTGTTGGAGTTCGCCGATCAATGTTTGGTTTTGGCTCAACACACTTCATGTTGATGGGAGAGACCCCCTTGAATATTTCAATGTCACAAAAAAGGCGGCCTATTGGTCGCCTTTTTTATTTCAGCAAATTTGCCCTGCCCGCTTGCAGGATTGGGTTAGTACTGGATCCAGTGCGTCATGAATGACCTGATAATCATCCAAGACTTTGCTTGCATAGGCCTGGTTTAAAATAGGCGTATGCGAATGGTAATCCCCTACGGCGACCATCAAGTTGTTGGCATCGTGGTTTAAGCATTGGCTCAAAATCCATGTCCCGACGTCCACATTTTTACAAGGGTTGTTTTGGATGTCTGAGAGACGATATCCTTTGGCTTCAAAGCTGGGGGCCCAGGCGGTATTAATTTGCATGACACCCAGGTCAAAACTGCCATTAGTGTTTGGCATGGCAAGCCCCACCTGCCCTCCTTCCACCTGGATAATGGCCATGATCAAAGCTGCGGGTACTTGGTACTCTGTAGCCGCCTGATTAATACAGGTGATGGGGACTTCATGGAAGAGAATCATTTTTTGCCCTTTTGCATATTGCTATGTCGATCGGCTGCACTGAGCTTCTCAGTCGCATAAGCAATCCTCGCCCCATAACACGATTCAAAGCTGTTTTGATTCAGCCAGTCGCAGTATTCTTCAGTATCCATGATGACTG